>VXTH01000017.1:0-4332 GCA_009837565.1 Chloroflexota bacterium
CATCTGCCTCGCGGCGTTCAATTGTCTGAGCCGCAAGTCCGAGGGCGTCGGCGGCGGAGGAGCACGCCGACATCGGAGCGAAGTTTGGTCCGCGCGCCTGTAGGGCGATCGAAACCTGTCCGGAAGCCATATTGGGCAGCATCATCGGCACGGCGAACGGTGAGACGCGATCGGGCCCGCGCGAGTCCAGAATCCTGAACTGCTCCTGGGTGGTGGCTATTCCGCCAATTCCCGTGCCAATCATCACACCGACACGATCGGAACCGTCGAATCCGCCGTCAAACCCGGCGTTGGCCGCCGCTTCGCGCGAAGCGACGATGGCAAACTGCGAGTAGCGATCCATGCGTCGCGCATCCTTGCGCGGCATGTATTCGTCGGGCTTCCAGTCGCTGACTTCCGCCGCAAAGCGCACCGACAGCCGGGACGGGTCGAAAATCGAAATCCCTTTCACGCCTGAGCGTCCTGAGACCAGCGAGTCCCACGTCTCCTCAGCCGTGCCGCCAACCGCCGTTACCGCACCCATCCCCGTCACGACAATGCGCTCGTCCATATGGTCCCCCAAGCTCAGTGCGCTCTCAGCCTACCCCGTCACTGGGCCTGGAGTTTCCGGATGGGTGAACAACGGCGCGAGCCGGATCCGCACGGACGGCTAGCGCCGCCGGTTGGTCCGGCTCAAAACATAGAGACCCGCGGTCGTTGGCGTTATCCGCCGGCGGCGGCCTGACCGTGGGAGTACCACTCCTCGGTCTCTTCGCCCGGCTCGGGCAGGACCATTCCGCCCTCCATCGTCCACTTCGCCGGACCCTCGGTGATCCGTCCGCTGAATTCCTCCGAGGACACGCCGGTGATCTCGCGGAACGCGCCCATCAGGTCGCTGAGCAATTCCGCTTTGACCTCTTCCGAGCGTCCGGCGCGGTTGCCGCCGTCGAGGAAGTACGCCGTGTCCCAGCTGTCGTCGGCCTCGTCGAACACGACGTGGACGAAGCTGCGCGGCGCGCCGGTGTTGCCGCAATGGATGTCGGTGAACGCCTTGGCCACCGCCGCTCGTTGCTCGTAGGGAACCGAGTCCTTGGGGACCACGCAACGGTAATACGGCATCTCAGACTTCCTCTCTCGTCTCGGAGTACGAACTCATGCTAGCCCACAGCGTTATGCGTCGCGAGCCGATACCACCAGTTCGTCGACGGTGCAGCCGCTGATTTCCATCCACCTGTCACAGATTCGGCGCATGAAATCCTCGCGAACGTCCTGCGTTATGCCGCCGACGATGCTGCCGCGAACCAGCGAGGTAGTAGACGGCTCGCCGCCGCGGAATCCGAAGCCTCTCGGAATGTCACTGAAGGTGACCGGGACATCATCGGGTGACTCGCCGAGTACATCCTGTGTGATCTGCTGGAGAGCAACGGCCAGCCTGGCACGCATCTCCTCGTCGACCTGGCCTTCCTGCATGGTGCAGTTGAAACTCACTCGCGACATGTCAAGGCTCCTCTGCTCTCGCTACTTCCAAATGCGCTCAAGGCTCACTTCGAGCCCCTCGCATACATCCTCGCCGCTGAGGGTGTCCGGCCTGTCAAGCTGTTCGGGCTCGGTGTCAGGCCGATAGATCACGACGATCTCTCTAAACGGATCTACGAGCCAGCCAAGGAGCGCGCCCTTGCTCATCCATTCCAGCATCTTCTCCCGCTGCTGGCGGAAGGAACTGGACGGCGACACGACCTCGACAATGAATTCCGGGCAGTTGCTGAGGAATCCTCGCTCGGGATCGCGTTGATCCCAGCGTTCGTTGCTCATCCAGGCAACGTCGGGCGCGCGCAGCGAGCCGTCATCGTAGTTGCGCACTCCCAACTGCGCACCGAAGACGTGCCCTCCGCGGGCCAGGCGGTTCCACAGGCCCACGTCAGTACCAATCTCGCTGGCCCGCTCGCTGCTCTCTGGGCCCTCAGGCGCCATGATCACCAGCTCTCCGTTGGCGGTCAGTTCCAACTGCCAGGGTTCATTGAGGTCGGACAGGGCGATCAGCGCCTCGTCCGACAGAGCCCAGTCTGTCGGCAACTTCAGCCTGAATGGTGCGGGCAATCGGTACGGATCGATCTCCGTCTCTTGGACTGTAGGCGTCTGAGCCTCCGTCGTGACCATCTCGCGGCCTCCTCAATCAAGGCTACAGATCAGTCCAACTCAGTGTCATTGCTGCCCGCCGAGCAAGCCCTCGAGTCCGCCGCCCAGTCCACCGGCGCCGCCTGGTTGACCCAGGCCGCCCATGTCTCCACCGCCCAACCCGAGTCCACCACCGAACGACGGCGCCTCCACCGGCTCTTCCCCGGCGAGCGATCGTGCAGCCATCGCGAGCTGATCGGCGACATCGCCCGCTGTCACTCCAATCGTCCCTCGCGCCCGCGCTGCCCGGTTTCCAGCATCGCCGTGCAGATAGACCCCCAGCGTGGCGGCGTCGAACAGACCGAGCCCCTGGGCAATCAAAGCGCCGATCGCCCCGCTCAGCACGTCTCCGGTGCCGGCAGTCGCCAGAGCGGGCTGCGCGACCTCTGATACTCGAGCACGGTTGTCGGGAGTGGCCACAACGGTGTTCGCTCCTTTGAGCACGACATGGCAGTTCCACTCGCCTGCGCGTTCGCGGGTGAGCGTCAGGCGCTGGCGTTGGACATCATCCGTCGTTAGACCCGTCAAGGTGCCCATTTCGCCGGGGTGCGGTGTCAGCACGACGGGCGCCACCGCGTTCGCCAGGCCCGACATGTCCGTTGAGAGCAGATTCAATCCATCTGCGTCGACCACCACGCCGTTGACCGAGGCTACTTCGGGAGAAACAAGGAACTCGCGCACGAACTTCCCACTGTGGTCGTGCCGTCCGAACCCACAACCGATCACGACGGAGTCGACACCGGGCAACTCGTCTCGGAGGACTTCCCAGGCGGCGAAGCCGGAAATCACGCCGTCGTCGTACTCAGGCAGCGGCAGCAGGGTCGCCTCCGGTATGGCCGCAACCATGTGTGCAGCGATCGATTGCGGGGTGGCAATCGTAACCAATCCGGCCCCCGCCCGATAAGCGCCACGAGCGGCGAGGACCGCCGCGCCCGGATACCGCGCCGACCCTGCAATCACCAGCACGCGTCCAAACGTTCCCTTGTGCCCGTCTGCCGGCCGATCCGGCAACAGTGCCTTGGCCGCGCGACGCTCGAGCACCTCGGTCTGTAGATCGTCGTCCAAACCCGCGGGAATCCCAATCTCGACCTGTTGCACCGACCCCGCCGCCGCAGCGCCGGGTTGCATGTATAACCCCACTTTGGGCGCGTGGAAGGTGACTGTCTCGTCGGCGGCGACAGACAACGGATCGAGACGGCCGCTATCGGCGTCGAGTCCGCTGGGGAGGTCGACGGCCACCAGCTTTGGCTTGACCGTTCGCGATCGAATTGCCGCCAGGCGTTGCATGATTCCAGCGAGATCGCCGTCGATCGGCCGCGACGATCCAGTACCCAACAGGGCATCGACGATCGCTTCCGCCCCGGACAGCAACGCCTCCAACGCTTCGAAGTCTTCGTCCTCACTGACAGTGCCGCAGGGCACGCCCAGCTCAACGGTTTGCGTCCATTGGCTGTCGCTGCGCGCTCGTAAGGCATAAGCGCGAACCTGCGCCCCCCACTCGAACAGGTGACGCGCCGCGACCAGGCCGTCGCCGCCGTTGTTGCCCGTCCCGACCAGCACGGCGATGCGCCGGTCCTCAAGCGAGCCGAGTTGCATCCAGATCTCTTGCGCGACCGCGAGACCGGCGTTCTCCATCAGGGTGTCGGTCGAGACGCCGGCCGCCTCGGCTCGCGATTCCAGCTCTCGCATTTCCGCCGACGTCAACAGTTTCATCGTCCCTCTCCCTATCGGGTGCCCAACTTCGGTTGTCCCACGGCGAACGCGCAGACCATCTGTGTTTCGTGGGTCAGGCTAATCTCGATCCGCTCCAGGCCGATCTCATGGGCTCGTTCCCGCGCGCCGCCGTGCAGTATCACGACCGGCTTGCCCCGAGCATTGGCCAGGATCTCGATTTCCTTCCACTTGACCCCGCGAACCCCGGTCCCCAGGCACTTCATCACGGCTTCCTTGCCGGCAAAGCGGACCGCCATTTCGGCGATTCGGTCGCCGCAATATTCGCGCTCCCGGTCGGTCAGGATGCGTTGAGGAAAACGCTCGGGGTGCCGATTGAGCACGCTCTCAAACCGCTCTATCAGCAGCAGGTCTACGCCGCAGGTCAGGTCGCCGAACATCGATTCGCAGCCTATCAACGCGCTTGAGCAACCAGGCGACATTTCGCCCCTGGCCTCTGACTTACCC
>VXTH01000174.1:0-4326 GCA_009837565.1 Chloroflexota bacterium
GTATACGTCGATCTTGATGTCGTCATCATCGATCTCGACGTCGGCCGCGCCCTCGGTTTCCGGCATAATCTCAACTCGCGCGAACGAGGTGTGCCGAGCGTGGTTCTGGTCGAACGGCGAAATCCGCACCAGCCGATGGACGCCGTGCTCCGCTCGCAGCCAGCCATAGGCTCCGCCGCCCTCTGCATCGCCACGTACTTCCAACATCGCCGATTTCAGACCCGCCTCTTCACCCTCGACCAGGTCGACGAGGTCTACGTCAAAGCCGGCCCGCTCCGCCCAGCGTTGGTACATGCGCAGCAGCATTTCCGTCCAGTCCTGTGAGTCGATCCCGCCCGAGCCTGCATAGATCGAGATCACGGCAGACCGATCGTCATACGGTCCGGAGAAGGCCAACTCGAATGACCGCCGCTCGATCTCCTCGCCGATCAACAGGGCCTCTTGCGCCAGGTCGGCCGCAAGCTCTTCATCATCCGCCAATTCGAGCAGCTCGACGGACTCGTCGACGCGCGCTTCCAGGCCGCGCCAGACCTCGATCGTGCGCTGACGAGCAGCCAGACGCTTCATCACGGCGCGCGCGCGCTCGGAGTCGTCCCAGAAACTCGGCACCGTTGAGTCCGACTCCAGTCGGGCCGCTTCAGCCTCGATCGCTGGCAGGTCAAAGACGCTCCAGGACGTCGCTTAGCTGCTCCGACAGCTCTTCAAGCGAGCCGCGTAATTCGTCAACATCAGCCACAACGCATCTCCGTACCAAATCGTCGTCAGACCCGCACTGGCTGCGGGCAACTCGTCGCTTGCAGCACCGATGCCTCGGATGCGCTCAGCGTACTACCGATTCGGGACGATCAGGCCGCCCGATGTGCGCCGCATGCCCTCGGGCGTGGCCGCCGCCTCACGCGCTCGGCCGGCCGCCGCTGCGATCGGATCGATCGCCGCCGGTTCTCGCCGCTGGGGAGGCGGTTGGGGCGGGCGCCAGGGAGTCGCAGAGCCTGGTTGAGTTGGCGGGGGATTGAGCTGTGCTTTCTCAGGATTGGACTGCCACACACCGATGAACTCGACCAGCTCGAACGGCTCGACCAGTCCCTCCGCGAACAGCCGATCGTCAATGAACAACGCTGGCAGCGCCGTCACGCCTGAGCGTGCGCCAATCTCCGCAAACTCCTCAATTGCGAAGACATCGGCCTGCAGCTTGGGCGACAGCAAGGTTGCGGCGCAGGCAGCCAACGCCGCCTGACCGGCCATCGGATCGTCTGCCGAGCCGAGCAACCGCAGCCGCGTCGGGCGACGCAACTTGCCCAGGATCCGCTTCATCTTGACCGACGGTTTCGATTGACGCGTGGCGGCCAGCACCATCGCCCGGATCATCGCGACCAGCAGGTGTCCATTCGGAGCGCCATAGAAGCGCAGCGGGCGATTCAATTCACCGCGAATCAGGACGCATGGCACGTCAACGATGTCGCGCCGTGCAACCTGTTCCTCGGATTCCTCGTGTTCGAAGACCGTCAGCGAGATCTGATCGGACAGCTCGGCAATCTCCTCGTACAGCTCTTTGGCCAGCACGCAACTTGGCTTGTCAGGCCGCCCGGGAACCATCACGCGGCGAGGGCTCTGGTGGTAGTACTCGAGCTTCAACGGACCCTCAATGGCCGCAAATTGCTGCCGAATCTGAGCCCGCTCCGAACTCGCCAGCGCCATGCCGATCCTCGCTCTCGCCCATCCTCGCTCTCGCCTTGCTACCAGCCTAACGTTCAGTCCGACCCGTCCTGCACAACCCACTCGACCGCTGAACGCAACTCCTCCTCGGTCACCGCCCCCTCGAAGGCGTATCGAATCACGCCATCTCGATCGACGACGAAGACCCACGGCTCGGAAGGCAGGCGCCAGGCGACAAACGCCTCTGCCTCGACCAGCCGTTCCGGCTCGCCCGGATTCTCAAACACTTGAATGTGAATCCCCGTCACCTCGGAGGACAACTCGCGCCAGACCGCCTTGACCGCCTCCCGGACCGGAGCGCACGTCCGCGAATGGCAGAATGCCGGCGTCGCAAAGGCAATGACCAGCGGTTGGCCGTCAATCAACGCTTCGGAGATTGACGACGCATACAACCCAGGCTCAGGATCCGGGTCAGATGTCAGTTCCGACAGCGCCGCCACGTCATCCCGAGTGCGAGAATCGACGGATGGAGCGCGGTCACCCACCGACGGAGCAGCCTGCCGATCGCGAACAGAGAATCGCAGTCGCACGGACTCCTGGACATCACCCACAGCCATCTCGAGCAGCACGCCCCAGAGCCCGGCCGACGTGAATCGGACCGGCGCGACATAGACGCCGCGGCCGATCGGCAGCGAGCGATCGGAAACCGTCGCATTGGCGTGCCCGTGCGGCGCAATGCCGACCTTCGGGTCATAGGCGATGAACCTGGCGTACTGGACCGATCGCGGCGATTGGCGGTCAGCGTCAAGCTCGAACAGCGACACTCGGACCGTGGGTGGTGTGTCTTGGGGACCCAGTCCATCCAGGCTGAACGCAATCCGTTTCACCCCGACGGCAAGATCCTGTGTCGCCAGAATCGGCAACCACCGGGCCAACGGATCAGGCTGGGCAACCGCCCAGGCGTCAGTCTCGCGTTGCGACGATTGTTGGAGCTCATCCGAACCGTTGCCGCACGCCGATCCGCTCAACAGCAACGCGGCCGCTGCAGCGACAACCAGCAATCGCCGATTCGTCAACGACTTGTGCACACTCGACGTAACGAGGAAACGGCATGGGTTTGACATCTGGCGCGAAAGTCGCTTGAATATATGATGCAACCGCATAGGCGCCTGATCATTTAGACGGAGGCTGGCAGCCATGGCCTATTCCACCACGAACCGCCGCCACGAGACCTACTTTCTCCACGCGCGAGACATCGAGCTGAGAAACCACCACTCGCAACGCATCTATTTCTTCGCCAAGTCGGAGAAGCCTGGAGCAATCGACGCGGTCCCCGACGGCTACGAAATCGTCGAAAATCCGCGCACCGGATTGCCCGTTTTGCGCAAGGTCAAGGCTCACGCCGACGCAGCCGGCTGATCGATTCCAACTGGTTCTGGCTGATAACACTTCTCGATTGTCTTCGAGTGTTGCTGTCTCTCTGTCCACATTTCTGTCCCAATTCCACGAGCTGTCCACAGCCGGCTTAACGATCCGCACACATCAGTCGTTCCACAGCAGCCTGATGCAGACGCGCAGTCGCCGCAGCCACGACTCTGTCACCTGACCCGGTGGTCAGCTCCGCACCCTCCCAGTCCGTCATCCGACCCCCTGCCCCTTCCACAATCGGGGCCAGCGCCAGGTAGTCCCACGACTTCAACGAGGCTTCGCACACAATGTCCACAAACCCGGAGGCCAGCAGGCCGTACGCATAGCAGTCAGCCCCATAGCGAATTCGCTCGAACGAGGACGACAACGCCTGCCACGCCGTGTGGTCGGCGCCCGTGAACATCTCCGGCGTCGTGGCGAAGCCGATCGAGGCTTCCAGATCGATCGTGGAGGACGTGTGGACAAGGTGTGAATTGTGTGTAGTTTGGCGTGTCACTCCTGGGTAGTGCACTCCTGACCAGCGCTCATTCAATATCGGTTGGTCAAGTACGCCCAGCAGGGGTTTGCCATCGTGAACCAGGGCGATGAGCGTGCCGAATGTCGGCAATCCCGACACAAACGCACCGGTGCCGTCAATCGGATCAACGACCCAGACCCACTCGGAATCCGAGCCCTCGCTCCCGTACTCTTCGCCAATCACGCCATGCAGTGGAAACTGGTCGGCGATCCGTTGTCGGATCGCAGTTTCGGCGGCTCGGTCGGCCTGGGTAACCGGTGAGCCGTCGCTCTTGCGGTCAACCTGCATCTCGGTCCGAAACCACGGCCGAATCGCTTCGCCCGCGGCGTCCGCCAACTCCCCTGCAAACTGCAGATACATCTCCGCCATCAACTCGCGAGGGTCGGGCATTGCCTCAGCCTACCGCGTGCCGCCATGCCCTGAGCCCGCGGTTGATCCGCCCAGACTGCCCAGTCTTCGACCGATTCGGCCGTGCCATCTATGTCTTCAATGACTGCGGATCACAAATGCGGCTGGTAGATTGAAGTACTCGCAGGTGACATCTGAGTGATCCGGGGCGGTCGTCTCACGGCGAGATTCCGAATTTGCTCGGCAATCCTCATCGACCGCACCATCCGCGGAAGGAACTCTCCATGTCAGACGACGCGAAAGCCAATAGTGCCCCAACAGGAAAAATCAATGTGGCGATTATCGGTGTGGGCAATTGCGCCTCCTCCCTCGTCCAGGGC
>VXTH01000351.1:0-4299 GCA_009837565.1 Chloroflexota bacterium
CCGAGGTCAACGCCAGCCTGTGGATCTTCGTACTTCTGGATGGCCATCTTGATGTCCTCTCAACCGGCGATTGACGGACCGCGATTCGCTCCGGCCCGAATCGATGATAGCGAGTGCCCAAACGCGGACAGTACGCCGATCATTCAGGCGCCGATCATTCAGGCGCTGGTTGCAACCAGTCGATCTCCCCGCCTTCGAGCAGAATCCAGAGCGCCTGATCGTGCTTCAACGTACGCAGCGTGTTCAGGCTTGCAGGGAGATCGGTCGAGAAGATCTGCCACTGCTGCCTCTCGGCGTCCCAGGCATAGGCACGGAACGTCGCGCCCGCAAGCGATGAAAACGCTGTCGTGACTCGTGTATCCGAACCGGTCCAGGTGACGAAATTGCGTCCAGGTTTGAGCGAGACGGCGCGTATGGCTCGATATTCGAATCCATCGATCGCGACAACTGGCCGCGATCCGTTCACGAGCAACGCGATGTCGGCCGAGCCGGCCTGCGATCGCGGTGTCTGGACCGACACGCACTCGGTCGACCAGAACAACACGCGGGCTGGAGCATTGCCCAACCAGACCCTGGGCGCACTGGCGTTGGAGGCAATCCCGGTGCCGCAGATTTCTATGGTCTCGCCGCCATCGATGTAGCCGACGTCCGGCGTCACACTGACGATTGAACCTGCTTCAGGCACATGATGGACGTCGCTCTCCGCGCTGGCGCGATTTTCTGGCGTGAAGGCGATTGCCGAAAATTCACTGGTCACACGGTCAACATCGAGGTGCTCAAACTTGAATTGACCCTCGATGACCGGGATTGAGGCCGCGTACCGCCGTCGGCCGCCGGTTCCCGCGTAGAGGTGGATGACGGCTGCGCCATCGGCCCGGCCGCTCAGAGTCAGACCCGACGCCGTCCAGCCGATGTCCTCGATCGTCGGTGCAGTCAGTGGCGAGGCCAGATTGATTCGGTTGCGGTACATCACGTTGCCCCAGATGAAGCGCTGCCCATGGACGTCGCCCTCCGCGGCCGGAGTCTCGATCCCCATGAAGTTGTTGTGGATCAGGTTGGCGCCGTCGATGTGCTCTCCCTGTCTGTCCGCCGCGATCAGCCTGTGACGACTCACCGCGCGTAGCGAGAGCGTGGTACTCGCCCCGGCTTCGAACGCGACCCGTTGATTTAACGGCACGCCGTCAACAGCGAAGCGCAGCTCTCGACCGGGACCGGTCACAGTCGCTCTGAAGCTGGCCCGATGATCGACCCTGACCGAGGCAGCCAACCTTCTGTCCAGGTAGACGTCCACCCGATTTCCGGGGATCGCTGGCAAGCCATCGATACTCACCGAGCCACTCACGGTATGGCTCAGACCCGAACGGGGCCGGAGTGCCGCCGACTTCAGTTCCGCGACTGGCGGAGGTTGCTCGCTCGCATGGGACAGGATCGGCAGTTCCGTGTCCGGACCGATCGATACGTTCCCCGCCCCGGAGAGAATTCTTACTCCGGGGCCCTGGTTCGATTGGATGTCGCTGCCCGATATGGAGGTAGACGCACCCGGAGAAATCTCGATGCCGGCGGAAACTCCTCGAATCACGGTCGATCGCTCGATCCGTACGTCGGCGCCATCGACCCTGATCCCGGTCTCATTGCCATCTACCGTCATGTTCACGAGCCGACTGCCATTGCCGGCAACGATGACACCCACGTCGCGAGCGCCAACCACGGACAGGCCCCACAGTTCCGTGCCGTCGCCTACCTGCAGTCCGACCTCAACCTGTGACGCATCGAGGATCCAGCCGGCGCCGTCCACGGTGAGCCCGGGAGGCAGGCGCGGTAGCTCCGAATCGAGCACGATGGTGCGCTGGTCCGACAGGTTCGCAAACAACAGGATGGAGGCGCCACTCTCGATCGCAGCCCGGAACGTTCCAGGGCCGCTATCAGCGATCGACTCAATCACGGCGATCCGAGAGTTCGAATACTCCAGCGCCGCGTTGGCATCGACCAGACCGGCGCCGGTCGAAGGATCGGGCCCGATTGGCAGGATGTCCTGCGCGGTGTCTGTCAGGATGTCCCTGATCAAGCGTCGTTCCAGCAACGGGCTGCCGCCGTCTGCCGCGAGTAGCGCGCTGTGGGCCTCGCGCAGCAGTGCCGCGATGCCGGCCACATGTGGGGCAGCCGCCGACGATCCGGAGAAGTGTGGTCCGAAGATGGTCGACGGCGATACCGACACACGGTCAACGGCGCTGATCTCGGGTTTCGCGATCCCGTTGACGGTCGGACCTCGGCTCGAATACTCCGCGACCACCTGACGGCCTGCATTGACGGCGCCCACTGTGAGCGCATCGGCGGCATCTGACTGCGCCAGCAAACTCCCCTCAGGTGACTGATGCGACAGACGAAGCTGTCGGCGGCCGGTCTGGAACACGAACAGATCGAAGTTGACGGGCGAAGCGTCGTTGTTGTGATTCTGGATGACCGCGAACAGCACTGTCGCCTCGCCTGTGTGGGTGTAGGTGAGATGTTCGCGTGGCTGGTCGTGCCCGACCCCGACCCCCTGCGTTATCAGGCTCGACGCCAGGACCTCTCCGATTCCTGAGACGAGGTAGAGGTTGTAGTCGTTGGTTGAGCGATCCCATGGGTCGTCCCAGAACAGCGCCAGGCGGACCTCGTCGTCCTGCTCCACGTTGAAGCCGTTCCCGGCACCGAAGAAGAGGCCGGCATCGCCCGCCAGGTTGAACTGGTGTACGGCGCCGGGTGAGGACAGTCCAACCTGGGTTCCATCTGGCCCCGCTTGCCAGGTTCCCGACCAGTGAGACTCGGCCCAGTTGCCGGCCGCGGTGACATACAGCCTGATCGGCCAGTCGGGATGTCGCAGCGCACTCGTCGTGTTGATCGACACATCGCTGCGCTGATTCGCGGGATAGGCGAACGACACGTCGTCCACGATGATGTCGACTCGCTGGGCGAAGTATTTGACGGCTGCAATGTGATCCAGGTCCGTATAGACCGCGCCGAACGAAATCTCAGCGCCCGGTGCGAGATCATGGACGATCTCGATCATTGCGGTCCCTTCCTCGCCGCGATCAATCCTGCCGTCTCCGAACGGCTTCGCTTCCTGCAGACGCGGGGCCTCGTCCGCCTGGATCGCTGCGTCCAGGCCAATGATTCCGTCGGAGATGACGGCTACGCGAACGCCGCTGCCGTCGACATCGAAACGGTTCCGCGCCGAAGCCGCGTTGAGCAGCTCGTCGCCTTCAGTCAGCACGTCGCCTGCCGAGAGCTTTGCGTAGAGAGGTGTGCCGACTGCTACCACGCCTGCAACCGATCGCAGTTCCTCCAACCGGTGACGTGGTTGCCAGCCCTGCCAGCGTCCGAACTCGGGCACCGCGAGCTGTATCTCGAACCCCGCCTCAACCAATCGTGCTTCGATCCCGGAATCCACGTGATCGAAGCGCACGTCAAGATGCAGTCGCTCAGCCGCCGTTGCCGTCGGGTTGCCGGTGCCGAACAAGGACGCAGCAACGGCAATCACCAACGCAAGGAACAAAAACGCTCGACGCATTGCACGAGATTAGATGAGATGCACCGTCGGTTTGGACGCTCGGGATCGTGTTTGGCAATACGAGGCAGAGAGTTGACGATATCCGCCCGAAATGAACGGTCATCAGCTGGTGCGGCCCAGGATCCGGCCTGTCTCACCAGTGGCGTGCGGGCGGATAAACTCGATGCTGTGACCGGCATCTTTGCCCTCAAAGACGGATTTCCCTGGTGGCTGCCGATCATCACGGCCCTGATGGCCGCGTTGGTTGGAGTCATCGTCTCGCAGATGTCGGTGGCCGCCTGGGATGCGGATGTGCATCTCTGGGCGAGGGACGGTCCGTCTGCCTCGGAGTATGCGCAGCTCGTGCTGGATACCAACGTTCAGGAATCCGCGACGAGCAGCATGATGGCGACCGAGGATGGTCTCCCGGTGATTGGCGGCGTGTCTGTCGAGTTGACAGACACACTGATCCGAGTAACGGTCCGCTCCTCCGGACAAGCCGACGCCGAGGCCCTGGCCGTTTCGCTGGCCCACGCGGCTGTCAGCGAGGCCATCCATCGTTACGGGGCAGACGCCGGCCTGGAGATGCTTGGTCTGGTCAGGCCAGGCGCTCGCAAAGTCTCGCCCCACACCGAGTGGACGGCGGCCTGGTCCTCGGCGCTGGGTCTGCTCGGCGGGCTCGGATTGGCCTGGCTGTTTGCGCCGCGCGCCGGGAGCCCTGGGACGACGCTTGGCCGCCTCGGTCGGATTGGGCTGCGTCCGATAGCCGTGAT
>VXTH01000151.1:0-4298 GCA_009837565.1 Chloroflexota bacterium
CTGCCCTACGCCACGCGCAGCAACTGCGGTGCGCGGCGTCGGCAGCTTCGAGCATGCGTCAGACACACGCGTACGCATCTCTTCACTATCTCCCGCGTTGCGGGATAGAGCAGCGGTAGCTCGTCGGGCTCATAACCCGGAGGTCGTGGGTTCGAATCCCACTCCCGCTACCACACCCAAGCCAAACGGCCGATGCCCGAGCATCGGCCGTTTGCCGTTTCCGGTGTCCGCAGCAGGCGCTAGGTCCGTCGCTGGCCGTCCAGCGGTTCCCCGAGCTGTTGGTCCGGCGCAGAAAACACGAACCGATCGCCCACCTGCACCTCTTCCGTCATGACCGGACTAATCAGCACTTCGTCACCACGAACGATGGCAATCATCCGGCGATTCCCCACCCGCTCCATCACCCAGCCAACCGTCTGCCTGACCCAGGTCGCGGGGATGGGAAAGATGCCGATGCCGTAACTGTCGGTCAGGGGCAGAAAGTCGCTGGCCGAGGCGACCTGGATGATGTGGGCAAAGCGCTCCGCCCCGTCGCGTTCGGGACGGATGACCCGTTTCGCGCCCAACAGGCGCAGGATGCGTTGGTGGCGGTCGGACGATGCCTTCGCGTAGACCATCTCGACGTTGAGCTGCTTGAGGTTCATCATCGCCAGCACCGACGCTTCGAGATCGGCCGTAGCAACGACAGCGACATCCACTTCGGCCAGTGCCAGCGCTCGCAGCGCGTCGATGTCGGTAATGTCCGCGATTCTGGCGTCGGTCACCCTGGGCGCCAGTTCATGGACGTTGCTCTCGTCGAGATCGATGGCCAGCACCTCATGGCCCAGATCATCGAGCGCTTCGGCCAGGTGCGAGCCAAAGCGTCCCAGACCCAACACGGCGACCTGCATCAGGGCTCCTAACCGATTCGGACCGCTTCCGTGGGGAAGCGGAAACGTTCGCGCGGCCGGTCCGGGATCAGGCTGGCAATCACCAGCGGACCCAGGCGGCCGACGAACATCATCATGATCAGGATATTGGCCCCGGCTTGTGTTGCGGCCTGAGACGCGCCCTGAGACCAACCACAGTTGGCCAACGCCGACATGACGTCGAACGCAGCCGGCAACACATCGATGTGCGGGTCGACGGCGATGAAGAAGAGCAACCCAAACACGTACCCGGACAGTGCGATCAACACCAGTGCGTTGGCCCGCAAGACGACCGAGGCCGGGATTTCTCGCCCAAACGCCACCACTCGGGCCGAACCGATCAATGCGGAGACCACTCCGAACGTCACCACCATGAATGAGCCGATCTTGATGCCCGAAGCAGTCGAGGTCGAGGCGCCGCCGATGAACATCATGATGATCATCGCCAGCGATGTGTCGTCGCTGGCCTGATTGAGAGGGGCGGTGGTCATGCCGGTCGTGCGGTTGACGGAGAGGAACAACGAATTGACCAGCTTCGATCCAACGCTCTGGTCGGCGAACAGCCTCGACCAGTCGGCGATCAGGAAGAAGGCCATGCCCACCACCAATAGCCCTGCCATGCCGGTAATCACCAGCTTCGTGTCCAGCGTCCAGCGTCGCCGCGGTTGTCTGAGGTTGAAGAGGGTGAGGAAGGAGAGCGAGCCGAGAAACGCCGAAATGCCCATCACGACCATGGGCCATCCGTCATGTGCCTGACCGGCGAAGCTGCGGCTTCCGCCCATCAGGTCAAAGCCGGCGTTGTTGAATGCGGAGATCGCGTGATATCCGGCCAGCCAGACCGCCCGTCCCAGAGAGATGTCGCCAGGCTGCTCGATCATGAACCAGGGCAAGAGCAGGATGAACGTCGTGAATTCGATGATCGTGGTGTAGACCATCACCCGCCGCAAGAGGACCGAGGCGCCGGACCCGTCGACTCCGGTCGTCATCAGTTCAAGACCGAAGAACGCGCGCCCGCGGATCCCCAGCCGCTGACCGGCCAGCACGATCAGGACGCCCGCGTAGATGGTGACGCCCAGTCCGCCCAACTGGAACAGCGCCAGGGTGATGAACTCCCCGACATGGGAGAACGTCTCCTCGGTATCGAAGCGAGTCAGTCCGGTGACGCTGACCGCGGAGACTGAGGTAAACAGTGCATCCAGGAAGGGAACGCGCTCACCGCTGGCCGAAGAGAACGGCATATGCAGCAGCAGACCGCCGAACAGCATGACGAGGGCGAAGAGGACGACGACCATCCAGGCGCGGGGAGTGATCCGAATCCGTCGTTGCGGTCTGGCCCGAATGCGTTCCGGTTGCAATCTGACCCGTCGCAGCACCACATCACCGGGCCGCCGACGATAGCCGCGTCGCTGGCTCATCCACAGCCCTCCAAGTCGGAGTGTATGCCTCGCTGCCGGGATAGAACGCGTCGAGTCATAACTCGGCATCGACATGTACCATCCCTGTGGCCTGCAGCGGGGATGAGCGGTTCGACTATTGCACAGCACGAGGAGGGAACACATGACCTCGGCCGACCAGTTCCGCATTCTCGTGATCTGTACCGGCAATCGCGCGCGATCGCAGATGGCGCATGGTTGGCTGCGTCAGCTCGGCAGCGACCGCGTCGTCGTGTCAAGCGCCGGCACCGAGCCGGAGGGGGTGCATCCGATTGCCATTCGCGTCATGAGCGAGGTTGGCGTTGACATCTCGGATCACACGTCCGACCACGTCGACCGGTATCTCGAAGACGATTTCGAGCTTGTGCTCACCGTGTGCGACTCGGCGAAGGAGTCGTGTCCGGCGTTTCCTGGTGCTGCGCGGACGCTGCATCGCTCGTTCGAGGATCCCGACTATCCCGAAATGAGCGAAGAGGAATTGACAGCGGTCTTCCGCTCCATCCGCGACGAGATCGAATGCTACGCACGAGCGTTGCTTGAGGAAGTGCTGGAGTAGCCTGCCCGAGAGACCCCGAGACGGTGATTCGGAGGGAAGACGATGGCAGTTGCGGCGGACATTCAGCGCGCGATGGAGGACAGTTCCTGGATCCGCCGGATGTTTGAGCTTGGCATCCAACTACGCCAGGAGCGCGGCGCCGCGAACGTCTTTGATCTCTCGCTGGGCAATCCGATTGCGGAACCACCGCCGCAGTTCTTCGAACAGTTGCACCGCTTCGCCGCGGACGATGCGCCGGGAGTCCACCGGTACATGCCCAATGCCGGATACGTCGAAACCCGGCAGGCCGTCGCCGACGCACTATCCGACGAGACCGGGCTGTCGTACGGCGCCGACCAGGTTGTGATGACGGTGGGTGCGGCTGCGGCGCTCAATGTGGTCGTGCATTCGCTCTGCGATCGTGACGACGAGGTTGTGATCCTCACTCCGTACTTCGCTGAGTACCTGTTCTACGCGACCAATCACGCTGCGACGCCTGTCGTGGTCGGTTGTGACGATGACTTCATGCCCGATCTGGAGGAGCTGGAGGAGAAGCTCTCAGACCGCACCAAGCTGGTGATCGTCAACTCACCAAACAATCCTTCGGGCGCCATGTATCCGGCGTCGTTCATTGAGGCGCTTGGTCATTTACTGCGCGCCAAGTCGGCAGAATTCGGGACCGAAATCTTCCTCGTCAGCGACGAGCCGTACCGCAAGATCCTGTTCGACGAGCACGTCTACCCGTTCCCCCAACTGGCCTACGAGCGGACCATCACAGTTACATCGCACGCCAAGGACCTCGCCTTGCCCGGCGACCGGATTGGCTACATCGCCGTTCATCCGGACTACGACGACGGTGGGCAGCTGATGGACGCGTTGATTTTCTGCAACCGGGTGCTTGGATTCGTCAACGCACCGGCGATTATGCAGCATCTGGTCCGGGAGTTACAGACCGTCTCGATCGACACAGCCGACTACCAGCAGAAGCGCGACTACCTCTACGACGTGCTGACCTCGGCGGGTTACGACGTGCGCAAGCCCGAGGGAGCGTTCTACATGTTCCCGAAGTCGCCGGTCGAGGACGAGATGCAGCTGGTCGCGGCGCTGCAGCGTCAGGGCGTGTTGGTCGTTCCGGGACGCGGCTTCGGTCTGGAGGGATACTTCCGCATTTCTTACTGCGTGGAGCAACGGGATCTGGAAGGGGCAGCGCCGGGCTTTGCCGCGGCGATGTCGGAGTTGACAGGTCGATAGCCGAGCCGGTCTGGCATACAGAACGGCATGTAAGCTGAGACCGGTCGGCCCCATCGTCTAGAGGCCTAGGACGCCAGCCTTTCAAGCTGGTAGCACGGGTTCGAATCCCGTTGGGGCCACCAACACGTACGGATTTACGAACTCCGCTCTCCAACCCCACCTCGGCGCGGT
>VXTH01000035.1:0-4260 GCA_009837565.1 Chloroflexota bacterium
GTCGTGGCGATGGTCGACTTCCGCAACTGCGCCGTGCGCTCTTCCGCGCCGGAGGTCGCGCCGTACCCAGCCGGATTGAACGACTGCGTGTCGGGGCTGAAGTGGCTGATCTCGAAGACAGATGAGTGGGGCATCGACCCCAATCGAATCGTGGTTTCCGGTTCGAGCGGAGGCGGCAATCTGGCGTTAGCGCTGGGTCTGAGGCTGACGCGCGAGGGTGAGGCAGGGTTGATCAGAGGCATCTACGCGATGTGTCCCTACATTGCCGGGAGCTGGCCGCGCGATGATTTGCCGTCTTCGACCGAGAACAACAGCATCTTTCTTGATACGCACAGCAACTTCGGGGCCATGGGCTATGGCATGGAGGCGTTCGAGGCGCAGGATCCGGAGGCCTGGCCGCTGTTCGCGACTGAGGAGCATGTCCAGGGATTCCCCGAGACCGTGATCAGCGTGAACGAATGCGATCCGTTGCGCGACGAGGGGATCGAGTTCTATCGACTCTTGTTGCGAGCCGGTCAGCGAGCTCGTTGTCGCCAGGTCATGGGCACGATCCACGGCGGCGACAACCTGGTCCTGCCCTGCACGGACCTCGCGCTTGCGACGACACGAGACATGGCGGCTCTCGCGCGGGGGGACTAACGCCGACGACTGCGGGCGCGGCGTGACATTGGTTGGCGCGGATTCTTGTGGGCTTCGACCTCGGAGATCTCTTCGCTGCTGAAGCCCAGTTCCGACATCACTTCGGTCGTGTGCTGGCCGAGCTCCGGGAACCAGGGCTTGGCGCTCGGCGGCGTCTTGTTGAACTGTGCGAAGTTGCCGGCCATGGGCCGTTTGCCGACGCCGGGCACGTCCTTCTCGACGATGTAGCCGTTCTCGAGGGCCTGTGGGTCGGTGATGACGTCCTCGTAGTCGAAGACGCGCTGATACATGATGTACTCGCGGCGTTCGTCGAAGAACCGCTCCCACTCGTCGGTGGTTCGATGCTTCATGGCTCGCGCCATGTGTGGCCGCAGGAGCCTGGCCTGGTCGACCCAGCGAAAATCGTTCATTGGCGAGCGCTTCCGACTCTCGTTCCAACGCGGATCAGTTCCGATTTCGGGGATCCCGCCGAATTCGCAGAACTCTTGCCAGGCTTCGTCTCCCTGCACGTCGACGTGGAACGCGCCGCCGTCGGCGGTCAGGTAGGTGCCGGCGCTGCCGGGCACATTGGGATGATGCGGTCCCTCGCGCGAGAGCATCGTGCCGGAGATCGAGGAGTGGTTCAGTTCCCAGCCCTGCATCCAGACCAACACGCCATAGGCCGAAGTGCGAACTTTCTGGCCGACGCCGTGGAGTTCGCGCGCCGCCAACGCAGTCATGATCGCGAGGGTGAGGCCCATCGCGCCTGAGGTATCGCCGATCACCGAGCCTGCGATCATCGGTTGCGTTTCCGGGTCGCCGACCATGTTTGCGATCCCGCTGCGGACCTGCGCGTATTGGTCGGTCATACGTTTGTTGCGGTCGGGGCCTTCGTGACCGAAGCCGTTGGCGATGCCGTAGACGAGGCGCTCGTTGCGCTTCGCCAGTTCTTCGTAGCCGAGCCCCATGCGCTCGAGCGAGTCCTCGCGGAAGTTGCTGACGAACACGTCGGCGCGATCGACGAGGCGCATCAGCACCTCGCGGCCGATCTCGGTATGGACGTCGAGGGCGATTGAGCGTTTGCCATGTGAGACGGAGAGGAACTGCGCGCCAGGCGTCTCGGGCGGTGCGGTCCAGTTGACGCCAGTGTGCCAGCGGTTGGGATCACCGCCAGGCGGTTCGACCTTGACCACGTCTGCGCCCATATCGGCGAGGAATCCGCCGACCAGCGGTCCCTGGATGGCGATTGCGAACTCAACGACGCGTAGGCCTTCGAGCGGTTCTGGCATGCGGGTGTCTCCCTGTTCCGCCGCGATCATAGGGTCGCTGGGTCGGCGCTGTTGGATGCGGACGGCGTGATAGGGAGGCGAGAGGATCGTTGGTAAGCTGGTCGGGTCTGGTTCGGGCCGCCTGCGGGCCCACCCATTGGACCCCTGATGAGTCACGCCGACCCCCATACTCCGACTGCCGCGACGGTTGGATTTGCGCTGCCTCACCGCACCAAGATGCTGATCCTGGGCAGCGCGGTCGTGGCGATGTTCCTGTCGGCCGTGCAGCACTCGATCGTCGCGACGGCGACGCCAGTGCTCGCCGCCGATCTGGGCCGATTCGATCTGATCGCGTTCATGGAGTCCGCTTTCATGGCGACCTCGATGCCGGCGGTGGCGATCGCGGGGCGCTTGTCGGATGTGTATGGACGCAAGCCGTTCTTGCTCGGTGGACTGGTGATCTTCGCCGTGGCCACTGCGCTGGCCGGATTCGCGACGTCGATGGAGATGTTGATTGGGTTCCGCGCGCTGCAGGGCATCGGCGGCGGGATCTTGATGGGCAACTCGTTCTCGATCTCGGGCGACCTGTTTCCACCGGCCGAGCGGGCCAAGTACATGGGCATCTTCGCCGCCGTGTTTGGAGTCGGGGGTCTGGTCGGACCGCTCTTGGGCGGGCTGATCGTCGACGCACTGAATTGGCGCTGGGTGTTCTGGTCGATTCTGCCGCTGGCAGCGCTGGCCTTCGCCTCGATTGCGTTCATCATGCCCTGGCTGCGGCCCCCGCCGCGCAAGGTGGTGATCGACTGGCTGGGCATCGCCGCGATGCTGCTGATGCTGATGCCGGCGATGTTGGCGCTGGCGCTGGTCTCGACGGGCACGGCCTGGCTCGACATCAGGACCCTGGCGCTGTTCGGCGTGTCGATCATCGGTGTGCTCGCCTTCGTGGCAGCGGAGCGCGCCGCGAAGGAACCGATCCTGCCTGGAACGTTGTTCCGCGATCACACGTTCCGGGTGGCGGCAATCGTGATGATGGCCACCGGCGGCGGATTGTTTGGAGTGTCGTTCTTCCTCGCGTACTTCATGCAGGGTGTGCTGGGGTACACGCCGACGGCCTCCGGCCTGCTGCTCAGCACCGAGATTGTGTCGATGGTGGTCATGGCCTCGCTCGCCGGCCAGGTCATGTCGCGAACCGGCCGGTACAAAATGCTCGCGATCATCGCCAGCGTGGTGATCGCCGTCGGCGCCTGGTTGATGACGCAGCTCAGCGCCGAATCGGGCGCTGTCGACGTGGTCTGGCGGCTGGTGCTGTTTGGCAGCGGGCTGGGATTGCTCTTCCCCTCAATCATGACCGCGGCGCAGAACGCGCTGCCCCAGAGAATGCTGGGCACGATCTCAGGTGCGACCCAGTTCTTCCAGGAGATTGGCGGGATCATCGGCGTGACCCTGATCGGCGCGCTGGTCACCGGTCGACTGACGAGCGAGCTGGCCGCGCGGTTGCCCGCGGACCTCGCCGAGCGTGCCGACCCGACGCAGCTGCTGAACGAGGAAGCTCGAGCCGGTCTGCTGGCCGAGATCGGCGAAGCCGGTCTGGTTCAGATCCTGACCACCCTGCCCGAGGCGCTGGCGGTCGCCATCACCAACAACTTCTGGATCTCCGTCGGAGTCGGCGTGATTTCACTGGTCGCCGTCGTGACGTTGCGGGAGAAGCGGTTGCGAACTGGAGAGCACGATCTGCCGAAGGTACCGGAAGGCGCGCTTGGACCTCAACCGGGCGCAGTGGCGGGGAATGGCGCCGCCGTGAATGGAGCGCCCGGCTCAGGCTGGACGGACGACCCCGCGCCCGTGGCACGGATCCGGCCTCAGCAGTCGTTTGCGGGGCGGAACGGTCCAAATGCAAACGGTGATCGGCGCTCAAGCATTCGCGCCCCATCAGACATCCGGGATTGACCGCTACGACGATTGCTCCTTGACTGCCAACCGGTCCCGGCACTCGGACCAGGTCACGTCATCCGGGGTCGCCGTTTGCCATCTGACAAAGGCCGAGCGCTCCCGCACCGCGATCTCGTCGAAGGCGTTCACTGCCCCAAGGTGGTTGCCCGTCCAAACAAACTCATCGATTGGTTCGTCTCCGGTCCAGATCGACATGGTTGAGAACTGCAACCTGATGAAGTCGGCTCGTAGCCGATAGCTGACCAGCCGCGGATCGGCCCTCAGCTGCCGTTCGACCGCACGGTTTACCTGGAAAAACCGGCGAAGCTTGCGCCAGCCTCTCAATTGGAGTCGGGTCGCTACGACGGTCGCGCCGGCCTCTCGCCGTTCTTGTTGGGCCGAGGCTCCTTCGCTGGAATCGGCAGCCATGTTGGTACTCCAGGGT
>VXTH01000205.1:0-4236 GCA_009837565.1 Chloroflexota bacterium
GGCAGCTATCGGAATCCGCGCGACGCCGCCGGCACGATCGACCAGGACCCCAAGCACCTGGACACGATTTTCGACATCCTCGACGCCGACGAGAACATCGACGCGGTCGGGATGGAGCTCTCGGCCACATTCATGGCCCGTCGCTGGCAGGACAAGCCCGAGGAGTTCGACCGGCTGATCGGCTCGCTGAAGAAGTTCATGGCCGAGTCGGACAAACCGTTCCTCGCGGCGCTGCATCCGAGCCACGTCGAGGAGGCCGCGCTGACAGCGAGGATGAGGCTACAGGAAGAGGGGATCGCCACGTTCCCGAGCTTCGAGCGGGCGGCGAATGCGCTGCAGAAGGCGTCGCGGCTGGCGGCGGTGTAGGGGCGTTTCAAGACCTATCCGCATTCCTCCTTCCCGTCCCCTCTCCCCGAGGGAGAGGGTTAGGGTGAGGGCCCGCGACGGCCGAGCCTTCGCAGTCATCACGTGCCGACGGAGGCCGGACCCTCACCCCGGCCCTCTCCCAAAGGGAGAGGGGGTTCACGGCAACTGCAAGTCCGTGATCTACGCGCGGGTCTCCTCGGGGCGAATTGGCGGAGGGGGACGAACTGAAGTCAGTCAATGAGTTCGGACCTAGACTTCAGCCATGCCAACACCAATCACACCCGACGACCTCCACGACCGGCTTTCCGACGATGCGCCGATTGCCTTGATAGACGTTCGCGATCCTCCTGAGTACAACGCGTCGCACATCGTTGGGGCCAGCCTGATTCCTCGGCGGATGCTTGAGTTCGAGCTTCCCGAGGCTGTGCCACATCGCGATACGCCGATTGTGCTGTGCGACGAGGATGAGCGGCGCGTTCATTTTGCCGCCGAGACGGTTGAGCGCATGGGCTACTCCGATGTTTCGACGCTGTCCGGCGGGACTAATCGCTGGGCCTTTCTCGACTTGCCGACCGAGTGGGGCGTGAATGTGCCGAGCAAGGACTTTGGCGAGCGGGTTGAGGTCGTGCATTCTGTGCCGGAGATCGACGCGGACGACCTGCATGCGCGGATTGCGCGTGGCGACCCGCTGGTGATCCTCGATACGCGGACGCCGGAGGAGTACCGGCGTTCCTGCATCCCTGGCGGGCGTAGCATGCCCGGCGGCGAACTTGGCTTCCGCATCACCGATGTGCTGGCCGACGCGCCGGACGACGCCACCGTGGTGGTTAACTGCGCCGGACGGACGCGCAGCATCATCGGCACCAGGGTGTTGCAGCGGATGTCGTTGGAGCGCGAGGTGGTTGGTCTGAAGAATGGCACTGCCGGCTGGATGCTGGCCGGTCACGAGCTTGAGTTCGGCGCCGACCGCGATGCGCTGCCCGCTGTTACCTCGGAGGGTCAGGCCGCCGCTGAGCAGTATGCGCGGCGCTGCGCTGAAGAGGACGGCGTTCAACTCATTGGCGTCGAGCAACTGGACGAGCTTCGAGAGCGCAGCCGGTCGGAGAGCGTCTACTTCATCGACGTCCGCACCGATGCCGAGCACGAGGCCGGCCACATCCCGGGATTTCGCTGGTTCCCCGGTGGACAGGCAGTGCAGCGCAGCGATGACGTTGCGGTTGTTCACCATGCGCCGATCGTGTTCGCCTGCGACGGCGTGGCGCGCGCCGCGCTGACGGCGTCGTGGTACCGGCAGATGGGACATCGACACATCTATGCGCTCGATGGAGGGATAGAGGCGTGGACTTCGGCCGGCCGGCGATTGGAATCAGCCATGAGGACAACCGAGCCTGGCCTGTTGTCGCAGGCACGCCAAACCGTGATCACCATTGAGGCTTCAGAGACGTTCGATCAGCCCGACGCGGTGATCCTGCACGTCGGTACGAGCGAGGAGTTCGCTCGGGCGCATCCGCCGGGAGCTCGATGGGCCCCCAGAGGCTGGCTGGAGCGGGATATCCAATCGTTGGCCCCGGAGGAGTCGACGCCGTTGATTATCGTCTGCGAGTCCGGCCGGCAATCGTTGTTGGCAGCCCAGACGCTGCTCGAATTGGGGCGCCCGAACGTCTCCGCGATCGCAGGCGGCATGGGCAACTGGCACGCGGCTGGGCTACCGATCGAGTACGGCCTGACCGGAGTGCTCGCGCCGCCCAACGACATCCTGACCTTCGGTCCGCAGCGCGGCTACGCCGACATGCAGCACTACCTGCGCTGGGAAACCGCCCTGGGCGCGAAGTACGTCTCTGAGGCGCAATAACAGCTCCGTTCGGAAGGGAATGCCCTTCGATTCCGCTGCTCTCGCCTCGTGCGACACTTGAGGCATGGTCAGATTGCCCAAGCTTCGACGACGCGGACTCAGGCCGCTTCAGGGTGCGCGGCTGATCGTTGGTCTGGGCAATCCTGGAGGGGACTACTCGCAGAACCGACATAACGCCGGCGCGAGAGCGGCCGAACATGTCCGCAAGGCACTCGGGCTCCCGGGCCTTGAACGGGAATCGCGATATCGGGTGTCGCAATCCGAGACGCCCCACGGGCGTGTTGCCGTCGTCGTTCCTCGGACGTTCATGAACGAGTCGGGAAAAGCCGTGCAGTCGCTGCTGGACAAGTATCGGGCCGAGCCGGCGGACCTGATCCTGCTGGTCGACGAACTCGATCTGGAACCCGGACGGATCCGGATCAGACCCTCGGGGTCCGACGCCGGTCAGCGTGGCATGCGTTCGATTCGCGCCACGATCGGTGAGTTTGACTTTCCTCGTGTGCGGATCGGCGTTGGCCGTCCGATGGTCGACGGCAAACCGTCGCATCATCCCGATGATGTCGCGGACTGGTTGCTCAGTGACCCGACTCCGGCGGAGCGTCGGCTGTTGCACGATGCCGAAATGCGCGCTGCCGAGGCGGTCGTCCACCTGTTGGAGCATGGCGTCGAGTCGGCGATGAACCTGTACAACCGTTCGGCGCCGGACGGCCAGAGTTGAACCTGGCATAACGTTCGTTGGATCAGGCTCCCATAAGCTGAGTTAAGACGTCAGAGGACGGAGTCTGCGCGCGTGATCGCCACCGACCCGCACGCCATCCCGCACGACACCCCGCCCGCTCACCTCGACGGGCTGGGCCCCGTCGTGCTTGGGGCGATTGAGCCGTTCGATGCCCAGCCGATGCTGGGACTGCCCGACGCCGCCAAGCCGGCCGTCATCGCCGTGCTAGCTGCCCGGCACCAGGGTCCGGTGCTCGTCCTGGCGCCAACACCCACCAACGCCGCTGACCTGGTCGACGCCCTGCCGCTCTGGCTCGGCGAGCGCGACCGTAGCCGGCTGCTCCAGTTTCCGGCCCGCGAGACGGCCCCGTATGAACGGCAGAAGCCCGCGCCGGACATTGTCGAAGCGCGGCTCTCCGCGATCGAATCGCTGCGCCAGGGCTCGCCGATCGTCGTCGCCGACGTCGACGCCGCCGCGCAACGCACCGTCGCCGCGGTCTCTGCTCCTCTCGAACTCTGTCTGGGATCCACAATCCGAATGGCCGACTTGGTTCGATCGCTTGACGCCAACGGCTACGAGAGACGCCGGCTCGTGGTCGAACCGTCATCGTTTGCCGTGCGAGGGGGGATCGTCGATTTCTGGCCGCCGGCCGAAGTCGAGCCGGTCAGGGTTGAGCTGTTCGGCGACGACATCGACTCGATCCGCCGATTCGATCCGCTCACACAGCGCTCGACGCAGGCTGTCGAACGGGTCGCCGTTCGGCCGGCTCGCGAGTGGAGTCCGGGGCCGGCCAGCGAACCGCTGATCGAAGCACTGTTAACGGCAGTGGATCAGGATCGCAGGGATGAGAACGACGCTGCGGAGGCGACCGCGGAAGCCGCGTTGTTGACGCTGGATCTGGAGCACCTGCGAAACGGCGGTCCGACCGCCAGACCGGACTTCTGGACGCAGTTCCTCGCACCCGGGACAGTCTTCGCCCACCTGGGCGAGGACGCGCTGGTGATTGTGGATGAGCCGCACGACGTTTCCTCTCGAGCGGAGGAGCGTGATCGGCGAGCCGAGGACGCTCGCGCAGAGCTGGAGTGGGAGGCTCGCATCCCTCACGGACTCCCGCATCCGTGGCTCAACTGTGATGAACTGGACGCCGAAATTCATCGGGCGTCGCATCGGGTGCGATCACTGTCCCGGCTCGCCAGCGGCGACCAGCGTTTGCCCTTCCGACCGTCTCCGCGACTGGCGGGCAAACTGTCGCAGCTGTTCGAGTCGCTGCGCGAATCCAGAGGGCGCGGCGCCCACGTCG
>VXTH01000304.1:0-4235 GCA_009837565.1 Chloroflexota bacterium
GCCCCGCCTTCTCCGACAAGGTCGGCCGCTGGGGCATCCGCATGTCCGAACTGGCCGACGCCGAAGGCTTCATGGCTCGCCTCCGGCTCGTGCTCGACTACAAGAACGAGATGCTGACCCGGCTCTTCGGCGTCGAACCGCTCGACTTCGACAACATCTACGAGACCTACCGCGAACACTGGGCCCGACTCGCCCCCTACGTCACCGACACCTCCCTGATCTGCCACGAAGCGCTGCGCCGCGGCGAGCGCATCCTGCTCGAAGGCGCGCAGGGCTCCCTGCTCGACCTCGACGCCGGCACCTACGACTACGTCACCTCCTCCGTCCCCACGTCGATGGCCGGCGGTGCAGCCGTCGGCGCCGGCATCGCCCCGCGCGATATCGACCGCGTGATCGGCGTCTACAAGGCCTACCAGACCCGCGTCGGCAACGGACCCATGCCCACTGAACTCCACGGCGCCGAAGGCGACCGCCTGCGCGACGCCGGACAGGAATACGGCACCACCACCGGCCGGCCCCGCCGCTGCGGCTGGTTCGACTCCGTCGCCGGACGCTACACGATCCGCCTCAACGGCTGCCACAGCATCTCCCTGACCAGGCTCGACGTCCTCGACGAGTTCGAAATGCTCAAGGTCTGCGTCGCCTATGACATCAACGGCCGCCGCGTCGACGAGTTCCCCAGTTCCCGCCTGGCGCTCGAAGCCGCCACGCCGATCTACGAAGAACTGCCCGGCTGGCAACAGGAAACCAGCCACTGCCGGCGCTTCGACGACCTCCCCGCCAACGCCCAGCGCTACGTCCGCCGCATCGAGGGCCTGATCGGAGCCCCGGCCGCACTCGTCAGCGTCGGACCCGAACGCGACCAGGCGATTATCGTAGACCCGATCCTCTGATCTCCCGCCCCCCTCGCAAGGGCGAGGACACAGAGGAACACGCTGTCATTCGGCTCCCTCTCCCTCTGGGAGAGGGCTGGGGTGAGGGCTCCGGAGGTTTCCAATGTCCGAAACCGTCATCTCCATCCTCGTCTGGCTGCACGTCATCGGCATCGCCATCTGGCTCGGCGGACAGATCGTCACCGCCGCCTGCGTCATCCCCGCCCTGCGCGCCGTTGGCGACCGCACCATCTGGCTCAATGCCCTGGAAGGGTTCACTCGCCGATTCGGACGCATCGGCATCGCCGCCATGGTTGTCATCGTGATCACCGGCGGAGCGATGATCGATCCCCGCCTCGATCAGGTCGAGAACTTCGGCGAAGACCTCTATGCCGCCCGCTGGGGCTACATCTTCGTGATCAAGATGGCCCTCTGGGCCGTCATGATCGCGCTGATCGGCCTGCACCAGTTCGTCTTCGGACCACGACAGCTCGAGCTCGCGCGCGAATCCGCCGAGGCCGATGAAGACACCCCCGAACTGCAGCGCGTTCGCCGCATCACCATCGCCCTTTCGATCTCCGGCCTGCTGATGACCCTGCTCGTCGCCGGCGCCGGAGCCTTCCTCGGCAACCACAACTTCTCCATGTTGCCCTCCTGACCAACATGCCTCGAAGCATCCTCGCGCGGGCTCTGGCGGTTTCGGCGCCGATCCTTGCCGTCGCGGCCCTGCTCCTGTTCGCCGGCAGTTCACGCGCCGACGCCCAGGACGCCTCTCTCTCGGTCAGCCTGGCCACCTGGAAATCCGCCGACGGCACGATCGAACTCTGCATCGGCCTGCGCGACGCCGTCGTCGGCGAGACCCGCCTGTGCCCGGAGCGTCGACTGCTCACCTTCGCCCGCGCCCCGGAGTTTCGTTGGCTCCGCTCGCGCTCCATCGACGTCGCTCCGGAAGTTGAACTCTGGATTCGCGCCCGACGCATCGGGCAACGTCTCGACCTCGGCCTGGGCGTATCCATCGAAGGCGTGCGGCGCGGCGTCCGGGCGCGCTCCTGGTCGCTGGACTGGACCGCCACGCCGGTCGATCAATGGCGGGAGACCAGCGAGATCTCGCTCCAACTGCCCGTCGCGCCGTATCCGGACCTCTGGGACACGCCGGCCGGAATCGTCCCTGGCGCGAAACGCCTGCAAATGGACACGCTGGCGCCCGAGTTCCGCCTGCCCCGGCTGGGCGCCGACGACGACGTCCTCGTCTCCCTCTCCTCAACCAGGTCGGCTGACGCGCGCCTCACCCTGATCGTCTTCTGGGCGTCCTGGGCGCCGCTCGTCGGCGAGACCCTGACCGTGCTCTCCAATCTCGCCGAACGCCACGGCGACATCCTCGTGATCGGCGTCAACGTCTATGAAGTCGGCGAAGGCGCCGGCCAAAAGTTCGCCCAGCGCTTCGGCGCCGGACTCCTGCATCTGTCCGACGCCGATGGCTCCGTCGCCCAGCACTATCGCGTTGATGGACTGCCCGAACTGTTCCTGCTCGACTCCCGCGGCATCTACCGAGGCATCATTCGCGGCGCCGCCCCGCTGGCCGAGATCCTCGCCGCCATCCGCGCCATCGAGTAACTCTCGTCGGATAGCCTGCACGGGACACGTTCAACCAGCCATTGCGCCACTTTCGACGCCACTCAGGAGCATCACCATGCGCGAATACGAAGACATCCTCTACGAAACCAAGGGTCGGCTCGGCATCGTCACCCTCAACCGCCCCGAGAAGATGAACGCGCTCAGCCACCGACTGCGGGCCGAGCTGTTCGACGCCATCAAGGTGGCCGAGGCCGACGACGACGTGCACGTCGTGATTATCCGCGGCGCCGGTCGCACCTTCTCCGCCGGCTACGACATCACGCCGGTGCCCAACCTGTCCGAGTCCGACTACCTCGACTACCGCTCCGGCCTGCCCTCCGTCGGACCGATCCATCCCGGCCAGGGACAGTGGCCGCAGCACCTGCTCTCCGGCTACTGGCAGATCTGGGAGCTGGCCAAGCCCGTCATCGCCCAGGTCCACGGATACGCCCTCGCCGGCGGTTCCGAGCTCGCCTCCATGTGCGACCTCATGTACGTCGCCGAGGACGCGATCATCGGCTACCCGCCCGTCCGCGCCATGACCACGGTCGACATCCTCTATCACCCCTGGCACATGGGCATGCGCAAGGCGCGCGAGCTCTGCTACACCGGCGACTCGGTCACCGGCCTCGAAGCGGTCGAGCTGGGCTGGGCCAACCGCGCCTTCCCGGTCGACCAGCTGGCCGAGGAAACCGAGAAGATGGGCGAGCGCATCGCCAATATCGCCCCCGACATGGTCATGATGTCCAAGAGGGGGCTCAATCGCGCCTACGAAGTCATGGGCTTCCGCACCGCCCTCCAGGTCGGCGCCGACATCCAGTCACTCTCGACCTTCCGCGGCTCCGCCGGAGAGTTCGGCCGCATCGCCCAGGAAAAGGGCCTCAAAGCCGCCCTCGACTGGCGAGACGGCCCCTTCCAGGACTACGGAGCCGCCAAGAAACGCCCCTCTGCACCGACGGCCTAACCCGCGGAGTCCGGACCTAGATTCCATTCCGCACTTCCCGCGGGGGAGTCAGAAACACAGCCCAAAGTCGCCCCCGCGCAGGCGGGGGCCCCACCCATCGCGTCATTCCCCCGCTTGCGGCGGAATCTCGCCTTGCCGTGCTCCGACTCCCTCTCCCTCTGGGAGAGGGTTGGAGCCTGCCCCCGCGCAGGCGGGGGGTGAGGGCCCTCCGCCAACCACGACACAACAACACCGAACATACATTCTCTACAGTAAGCAGAACACATGTCCTCCAGAGAGAAGGATCTCCTCATGCACATCCCGCCCAGACGCCGACGCCGCGCCCTCCGCATCCACTACCTCATCCAGCGCGGACTCTCCCAGCAACAGGTCGCCGAGAAACTCGAAATCTCCAGAGCCACCGTCCGCTCGGACCTCCAGCTGATCGAGACCCACTGGAGCCGCATCGCCGCCCCGGCCGCCGACGACCTCCTGCTCCAGTCGCTCCAGTTGCTCCGCATCCGCCTCTCCCGCGCAATCAAACGCGACGAGGTCTCCCACAACGCCAGGCGCCTGATGCCGGTCGAGTACCTGCACGCCCATAATGCCCAGGAAACCCAGCTCAACGGCCTTGCCCGCGAGATCCGCCGCACCGTCCGCCAGGTCCAACTCCGGGCCGAACAACGACCCGACCAGCCCGATCTCTACGACGAACAGCCGCAAGACTCGTCAGAAACCATGACGAAATTGACCAAAATTGCACCCCCCAATTCCACGATCTCCAGTCCAGAGCAGGAGATCGACCC
>VXTH01000077.1:0-4216 GCA_009837565.1 Chloroflexota bacterium
CGCCGAGACGATTGGGCGCTCATACGAACTTGAGTATGGCTCCGCCACCATCGAAATGCACGCCGACGCTGTGGGCAGTGGCGCGCGAGTCGCCCTGGTTGACGACCTGCTGGCGACCGGGGGGACCGCGGAGGCATCGTTGCAACTGGTGCTCCAAGCCGGCGCGGAGATTGCGACCGTCGCTTTCCTGATCGAGCTCGAAGCGCTCAACGGACGCGTACGTTTGCTTCCGCAAGACATCGTTTCGATGCTGGTCTATTGACGCCGAAAGGACGCGCCAATGCCAAGCTCACCTCCGACCGCTCAACTCGCCGTGATCGGCGGCTCGGGGTTTTACCGGATGCCCGGTCTGAACGATGTCGAACGCTGGAGCACCCCCACTCCGTTCGGAGACACCTCGGATGAAATCGTGATTGGCACCTTGCACCAAAAGCGGGTTGCTTTTCTGCCTCGCCACGGCGTTGGACATCGGTTGATGCCGCACGAGATACCTGTGCGGGCCAACATCTGGGCGCTGAAGGCGCTCGGCGTTCAGGGCATCCTGGCAGTTTCGGCTGTGGGCTCGCTCAAGCAGGAGATCGTGCCCGGACACATGGTTGTGCCAGACCAGATCATCGATCGCACGCGAGCGGGCAGGCCGACCACGTTCTTTGGCGACGGCATCGTGGTTCACGTCGGCTTTGCCGACCCGTTCTGCACCGATCTGAGCAATCGCCTGGTCGAGAGCGCTGGTCGCGTGGGCCAGACTGTGCATGCGGGCGGGGCCTATATCGCGATGGAAGGTCCGCTGTTCAGCACGAGAGCCGAGTCTCACCTGTACCGCTCGTGGGATGCATCGATCATTGGGATGACCGCAGTGCCCGAGGCCAAGCTGGCGCGGGAGGCGGAGATTGCGTACGCGATGCTCGCCACAGCCACCGACTATGACGTCTGGCACGAGTCCGAGGCCGACGTGACGGCCGCCGCCGTCGCGGAGATCGTGGCGCAGAACGTTCAGTCGGCCCAGCGCATCATCTCCGATCTCACCGAACGTCTTCCCGACGACTGGACGTCAACCGCAGACGGGGCGTTGTTTGGCGCGATCATGACGGATCCTCGGCGCATCCCCGAGGAAACATTGGAACGATACTCCTTGCTGATCGAAGGCAGATTGCCGTGATCGTGGATCTGGCGGTCGTCGGGGCGATTGCGCTCGACGAGATCCACAGCCAGGCCGGGGATATCGACCAGGTTCTCGGCGGTTCAGCGGTCTATGCCAGCCTGGCTGCTTCGATCCTGGCCCGGGCGGCGCCGATCTCGGTGATTGGTGACGACTTCGACCAGACGCTCCTGCAGCCGCTCATCGATCGGGGAGTTGATCTCGACGGGATTGAACATGTTGAGGGTCCCAACTTCCGCTGGGGTTGTCGATACTCGTCGGACGGCGACGTTCGCGAAACGCTGTATACGCGGGCGGGCGTCTACGACACGCATCCGATCGTCGTCGATGAAGCGATTCGGCACGCCCCATATGTGCTACTGACCGCCGGCAACCCGGACCAGAACCATCGGGCCATGACGCAGATGGTTGAGCCGGAGTTGGTCGCCATCGACACGATCGAACGCGAAGTGGCCGAGCGGCGTGAGGAGTTTCGCGATCAGCTTCGCTATGCGGACATCGTCTCAATCAACACGCTGGAAGCTGCTCACCTGATCCAGTGGCAGGGTGAGCAAGACGATCCCGGATTGCCGGCGGCGGCCTGGAGCGTGATTCGTTCGTTGGGTCCGTCGGTGTTCATCCACAAGAAGGCCTCTCAGGGTGTTGAGATATTCGAAGGGGATCGGCTGACGAGGGTTAGCGCCGTGCCGGGCATCCATGTGATCGATCCAACCGGGGCCGGCGACACGTTCATTGGCGCATTGCTCAGCGCCGTTGCGCGAGGTTGCGATCTGGTCGAGGGAGCGGTGTGGGGTTGCGGTGCGGCGTCATTCGCGATTGAGCGGTTCGGCATCGAAGGCATCTGTTTGGCGACTCGCGAATTGGTGGCCGACAGAACATCATTGGTTGCGGTTGACAACGTTCCCGCTTCGACGCTGTTCCAGTCGAGCCGCTAACGTTTCCGCCATGGCCCTCTCAATTCGACTCGGCGAAACGCGCGCAAGGGCCGAGATTGCCCGCGTATTCGATCGTGAGGCCCTGGGGGATCGTCTCCAGACTGACCGATACAGCGCCGCATATGCGTTGGCGCAACTGGATGAGGACGCCTGGCCGGAGGCGGAGTTTTACCGCTGTGCGATCGGCAGTAGTGAATCAATCGTCTGTCATTCACGCGGCGGCCTGGGCAGCGCGACGACATTGGCGGGCTCCGCTGAAGGCGTCGGAGCCGTCCTTCAACTCCATCCCGGCTATCCGAACACGTTCGCGATTGCGACACCTGACCACGTTGCGGCGCTGGAACGGGTCTACAGCTTCCGCCGTATCACTCGGATGATGCGCATGCTGGTCACGCGTGAGTCGTTCCAGCCAAACGATTTGGAAGCGCAGCCGATGCTTGGCGCCCATGTCGACCTGCTCAACCGCCTGTACAACGCGGAAGGCGATCCTACCCACTACCAGCGCGAACACATTGCTGCAGGCTGTTACTGGGGTGTGGTAGATGAAGAGCGTTTGGTGGCCGTTGCCGGGACTCACGCCATCGGCAGATCCCATGGCATTGCCATCCTGGGAAACGTCTTCACGCATCCCAGATTTCGCGGCCGCGGACACGCGACAACGGCGACTTCGGCCGTGACAGCTGCGTTGCTCGAACAGGTCGACGAGGTCGTGCTGTCTGTCGATCCGGAGAACACTCCGGCTGTTCTTGCCTATCGCAAGCTGGGCTATCGCCATGTAGGCGACATCATCGAAGCTTCCGCAACGCGCCATACCAGTACGCTGATGACCGCTATGCGTCGTTGGGCCGCACGCCGACGCGGGCCAGACGGCGAACGGGAGGTCGTCAACACGTGAGTCAAGCAGTCTGGGAGATCGCCGACAGCCGGCTGGCCGAGTACGGCGAACAGCGGATCGCCTGGGCGGCCCGAGAGATGCCGGTCACAGCGCAGATCCATGAACGGTTCGCGGCCGAGCGCCCGTTCACCGGGTTGAGTGTGGCCGGCTGCCTGCACATCACCTCGGAGACCGCCAATCTTGCCCTGGCTCTCCAGGCCGGCGGTGCAGACGTGACGCTCTGCGCCAGCAATCCGCTCTCGACCCAGGACGACGTGGCGGCGGCGTTGGTGGAGCGTGCCGGGATCAGCGTGTTCGCGATCAAGGGCGAGTCGAACGAAACGTACTACGAGCACATTCATCGGGTGATCGACACGCGACCTCAGATAACGATCGACGATGGCGCCGACCTCGTCTCGACCTTGCACAGCGACCGTCGTGACGCGCTTAATGCCGTCATCGGCGGCTGCGAAGAGACGACCACCGGCGTGATTCGGCTGCGCGCGATGGCCGCCGACGGCGCGCTGGTCTATCCGATCATGGCCGTCAATGATGCGGCGACCAAACACTTCTTCGATAATCGCTACGGCACCGGACAGAGTGCCCTTGACGGGATTATTCGGGCGACGAACGTGTTGCTCGCGGGCAAGACCATCGTCGTGGCCGGTTATGGCTGGTGCGGTCGCGGGGTGGCGTCACGCGCTGATGGACTGGGCGCGCATGTGATTGTGACCGAGGTTGACCCGTTACGCGCGTTAGAAGCAGTGATGGACGGATTTCGGGTCATGCCGATGACGGATGCAGCAGCCGAAGGAGACATCTTCGTCACCACCACTGGCGATGTCCATGTCATCGATGAGCCTCACTTCGCCGAAATGAAATCCGGCGCGATCATGGCCAATGCCGGCCACTTCAATCACGAAATCAATCTGGATGCGTTGTCCGAGATCACCGAACAACAGCGTGAACTGAAGCCGTATGTGACCGCACATTCCACCGCCGATGGCCGCGAACTGCTGATCCTGGCGGAAGGCCGACTGGTCAACCTTTCGGCGGCGGAGGGGCACCCGGCCAGCGTGATGGACATGTCATTCGCCAACCAGGCATTGGCTGTGGAGCACCTGTTGCGAGCCGATCCGCCGCTGGAGCCAGGCGTTCATGAGGTTCCAGGGGACATCGATCAGATGGTCGCCAGGCTCAAGCTGGCCAGCATGGGCGTGGAGCTCGACACTTTGACTCAAGAACAGC
>VXTH01000038.1:0-4214 GCA_009837565.1 Chloroflexota bacterium
CGTCTGGAAGCCGGACGGACGCTTGGCCGGAGGGAAGCAAGCGCAACATGCTTGATGACGAAGACCTCGTCCTACAGCGCAAGACAGATGAAACAAAGGATCGGCGAGGGAAGACGCAGCGCGACCGCGACCGCGTGCTCTACTCTTCTGCTTTCGCTAGGTTGAGTGGGGTTACTCAAGTAGCCCCTGCAGATGAAGGACCGCCGTACCACACGCGTCTGACTCACTCGTTGAAGGTGGCTCAGATCGCGCGCCGGATAGCAGAGCATGTGATAGAAGAGCAGAATGAAGAGGCGATGCTAGCGAAGATAGACCCGGACTCCTGCGAGGCCGCTGCACTCGCTCATGACTTGGGGCATCCTCCATTTGGACATGCAGCAGAACATCGTCTAGACGAATTGGTATCGGAAGCATCTTCAACCGCTAGTACTGATGAGGATGACGGATTTGAAGGCAATGCCCAGAGTTTCCGTATAGTTGTGCGGCTTGCAAAGCGCCGGTACGATCAAAATGGATTGAATCTGACACGAAGTACGCTTGATGCAATCCTAAAGTATCCTTGGCTTCGCGGCCCCTCAAGCCAACCCGAGAGGTATCACAAGTTTGGTGCCTACACTTCAGATAAGGAGCAATTCCAATGGACTCGAATGGACCGTGACCCCGACGATGCCTCTAAATCCCCCAATGCACAAATCATGGATTGGGCCGACGACGTTGCATATGCAGTCCACGATGTTGAGGATTTCTTTCGGGCCGGACTGATCCCATTGGATCGGCTTATCATCAGCAATAGCGAAAGGGAACGTGTAGTTAGCTGGATGTTGCAGCGAGCCCAAGATCTGTCCTCGGCGGAGCGTGCAGCCGGTCACTTCGCTTGGACAGAAGATCGTGACGCAGCCTTGCGCGCAGCTCAGCGTCTGTTCGACGATTGGCCAGTGCGTCAGCTAACAGAGCCGTATGTGGGGCTCAGCTCACAGCGCGCTACCTTGCGTGAGGCGACAGCGCTTCTGATCCGTAGATATGTGACTGATGTTAGATTGCTTTCCGAGAATGGTGGCGTGCGGTTTGCTGGTGCAAGCACCAAAGAACTGCGTCATGAAGTTGACTTCTTGCGCGGGCTGGTCTGGTACTACGTCATCGAGCGGCCCGAGCTTCGCTTGCAACAGGAGGGACAATTGCGAATCGTATCGGAACTCTTCGAAAAGTACTATCAGGCCGCGGAAGAAGGCAATTGGGCACTACTGCCAGTTAGTATGAAGGAAGCGCTGGAGGATGGTATTCCCCGGGCTAGGGCAACCGCAGACTTAGTGGCGTCTCTGACGGAGCGGCAGGCGGTGGTGCTGTGGGGCAAGATGAGCGGTGTGGATCAAAGGTCATTGCGAGATTATCCAGTACTGTAGTGTTCGGGATGATCAGTTGGCGGTCGGGACGGCTCTGATGACCACGATGCGGCGTCGACAGCAGTTCAAAGCCGAGGTCTGGACGACTCGGGGGACGAAGCTGACGGAGTGTTTCGCGATCATCGACATCGAGACGGTCCGACTGGGCGAGGTTCGGGAGCGTTCGTGGCGCGGGAAGATCTCGTCGCTGTCCAATCCGGAGCATTCGCTGGGCGGGGCGTATCGGCTTCGACCTCGAGGCGACGAGGGCGAGGGGGCGCGGATCGAGATCATCGACGGCTTCGAGGAGCGGCTTGGGGTGACCTCGGACGAGTACAGCTTCGTCGGCAGCGGCGACCCGCCGAAGCCGCCGGAGCGTCGGCGGAAACGGCGCTGAGCTGCGGCCCAGACTACGATCAGCAGGAGTCACCCGAGCGAACGGACCAGGACGATGGCGACTAAGTCAATGGTGGGCCAGGCAGTGGATGCGTCGGCGGAGTTGCGGCGGCAGGTCGAGGCGGCCCGGGCGGCCTCGCCTGCATTGGGCTGGGCGACGACCGAGCAGAAGGACGCGGTGTTGCACACCGGGGCGGCGCTGTTGCGCGAACGCAGCGAGCAGATCGTCGCCGCCAACGCGGAGGATGTCGCCGAGGCAAGCGGACACCTGAGCGAGGCGATGATTGACCGGCTCACACTCACGCCGGATCGGGTGGAAGCGTTGGCGACGTCGCTGGAAGATCTGGCCCTGCTGGAGGATCCGGTCGGCGAGACGATCGACCGCACGACCGCTGAATCCGGACTTGAGATTGAGCGGGTGCGGGTGCCGCTGGGCGTGATTGCGTCGGTCTACGAGTCGCGGCCCAACGTGACGATCGACATCGGCGCGATCTGCCTCAAGTCGGGCAACGCGTCGGTGCTGCGGGGCGGTCGCGAGGCGCTTCGGTCAAACCGCATCCTGGCCGAGGTGTTGCGCGATGCGCTGGCTGCGAACGACTTGCCGGCTGACACGATCCAGCTGGTGCGCAGCACCGATCGAGCACTGGTCGGCGAGCTGCTGGCGATGAACGACCTGATCGACCTGATGGTCCCGCGCGGCGGGCAGGCGCTGATCAACCGCGTGCGCCGGGAAGCTTCGATGGCGGTCGTCGCGGGCGGCGTCGGTATCTGCCACACCTACATCGACGCCGCCGCCGACCTGGAGATGGCGCTGAACGTCGTCGACAACGCCAAGCGGCGACGGGTGAGCATCTGCAACGCGCTCGACGTGATGCTGGTCCACGAGGCCGTCGCGCCGAGGTTCCTCTCGGAGCTGGGCCGCCGCTGGGCCGGCGACGGTCCTACGCCGGTTGAGCTGCGAGCCGACGATCGGGCGCGAGCACTGCTGGCAGAGTCGTCGGCCAGTGTGCATCCGGCCGGTCCCGACGACTTCGACACCGAGTTCCTCTCACTGACTGCCGCGGTTGGCGTCGTCGATGACGCTGATGCGGCCCTGGCGCACATCGCCGCGCATGGCAGCGGTCATTCCGAGGCTGTGATCACGTCCGACGAGGCGTTGGGACGACGTTTCCTGCGCGAAGTGGATGCAGCGGCGGTCTACGTGAACGCGTCGACCCAGTTCACGGACGGCGGGCAGTTCGGACTGGGCGCAGAAGTCGGGATCTCGACCGGCAAACTGCACGCTCGCGGGCCGATGGGCCTGCGCGAGTTGACCTCCTACAAGTGGGTGATCCGCGGCGACGGGCACATCCGTCCCGTCTGAGCGCGACTGAGAGAGAACGAACCATGACCGAGAGACCCTCCGCCACTACCGCCGGCGCTGCGATGCGCGCCGCCGCGACCGAGTTCGCCAACAGCCTGAACGTCGAGCAGCGCGCGACGACGATCTACGAGTACATGGATGGCGAGCGTATCTTCTGGGACTACCCGCCGACCAATCGTCATGGGTTGCCGTTGCGCGACATGACGGAATCGCAACGCGGTCTGGCGATGGACCTGATGAAGGCCGGACTGAGCGCGCGAGCATACGAGCAAGCTGTCGGGATCATCGATCTGGAGATCATCCTGGGCGAGATTGAGGTCGGCGCCGGGCGCAAGACGTTCAAGCGCGACCCGGAGCTCTACTACTGGACCATCTTCGGCGATCCGGCGGACGACGAGGCGCCCTGGGGTTGGCGTGTTGAGGGACACCACATCTCGCTCAACTACTCGCTCTGGGGCAACGGCCTGCTCGCCCTGACGCCGTTTTTCTTCGGCACGAATCCGGCCGAGGTGCGCAGTGGTCCGCAGACCGGCCTGCGGATTCTCGACCAGCGCGAGGATCTCGCCTTCGACCTGATGGCTGCGCTCGATGCGGAGCAGTCGGAGCGCGCGGTGATTTATCCGGAGGCGCCCTGGGACATCCTGACGTTCAACGCTTCGCGAGCGGTGATGCCGGCCTACGAGGGTTTGGCGGCGTCGGAGATGGACGACGATCAGCGAGCGGTGCTGGACCGGCTGATCAACATCTACGTTGACCAGACGCCGGCGGACCTGGCCGACGATCGTCGCGGGCGCATCGCGGCCGCAGGCCGCGAGGGGATGCATTTCGCCTGGGCCGGTCCGGTGCAGAGTGGGGAGCCGCACTACTATCGGATCCACGGCGGCAACTTTCTGGTTGAGTTCGACAACCGCCAGAATGGCGCCAATCACATCCACTCGGTCTGGCGCGACGTCGAGAACGATTTCGCCAACGACGTCCTGGGCGACCACCTCATCCTGTATCACGTGCTCTAAGCGAGAGCCGGAGACGCTGAGCCGATGTTCCACTACGAACGAGAGAGCCGGACTGCGCACTCC
>VXTH01000101.1:0-4214 GCA_009837565.1 Chloroflexota bacterium
GATGATCACCAGGCCGACGCCGATCAGCAGGGCGTCCATGAAGGCGACGATCGTGACCCCGCGGAAATACTTGCCCAGGGTGTCGAACAGGCCCGAAGACAACACCAGGAAATTGCGCCGGCGATCGCGGCCGAGCCGCCTGGCAATGCTGCGCTGCATCGATTCGGCGTCCTTGACCAGCAGAAACGTGAGCACAGCCAGCAGGATGATGCCCGCAAGCAGTTCGGCGGCGATCCGAACGCCGGAGAAGACTCCTCCGGCAATCGTGTCGGCGTTGCCCCGGGCGCTTTCTAGCACGTCGTCAATCGCCTCGTCGACCTGTTCATCCGAGACACCGGCCCAGTCGCCGATCGACTGAAGTACCTCGGTGAATCCCGCTTCGATGTCAACTTCGAGGTCCGCGAACTCAGATGTGAGCGTCGTAATCGTGAAGTATCCAATCACGCCCAACACCGCGAGACCGCTGATCACCACTGCAATCGCCGCGACCGCGTTGTTGACGCCCCGGCGGGTGAGCAGGTGCTTTGCCGGCAGCAGCGCCGCGGACAGAATCAACGCGGCCAGCAAGGGCAGGAAGATGAGCCGTAGACGATCGATCGCCAGGCCAAGCAGAATCAGGAACCCGGCAACGAACACGACGCGGAGGGCCAGCTCCGAAACAGTCTGAAGCCAACGCGGCGAGAGCGAACTCATGGGCCGAACCAACGAATACGGGCCAACGGTGCGCCAATCATAGTGCCGGGGTAGTCGCTGATTGATCGCTGTTCGGATCGAATCCGTCGCAATGCCGGACCGGCAACGCCGGATACCTGGGGAACCGAGGGTCTTCGTCTGCGCGCCCACAGCGAAGGTAGGTTGATCCGCGCCGAGTCGGGACTAGCCGCGCAAACTGACATTCGCTGCACAGTCCCAGTTGCTGACTGGAAAGTGTCACAGGCGCTGCTTTCTGAGGCGGACTTGATTGAAGCCGCGCGACGCGGCTGCATAGCATTGATTCAACGTTCGGCAATCGCGCACCCGGCCACTGGCGTAGATGGTGTGCCTTGGATCAGAGATTGATTCAGGATGCGACTGTCAGTACTTGGTTCCGGGGCGGCGTGTGCCGGTGGGGGCGGCAACAGCTCGGGATATCTGGTCGAGGATGCGGGCGTCCGGATCCTGTTGGATTGTGGTCACGGAGTGGCCAGCTCGCTCGTCGCCATGATGCCTGCCGACGAGATTGACCATATCTTCGTCTCTCACATGCACGCCGATCACTTTATCGACCTGCTGCCGCTGCGCTTCGCTGTTACCAAGGAAATGGACGGCCGGTCACCGCCCCGCGGATGCCTGCATCTCCCTCCCGGAGGTCGCGATGTGCTATCCCGGATTCTCGCCGCCGTCAGTTTCCCAGCCGACTTCTTCGACAATGTCTGGCAGATCCAGGAGTATCGATCTGGTGAGACATACGAACTCTCCAGCGGCCTGCAGGCGCGACTGGCCGGCGGGGTGCACTACATCCCCGGCTGGGCCATTCGGATCGACGGCACTCGCAGCCTGACCTACACCGGCGACACCGCCCCCTCACCCGCGATCTGCGATCTGGCCCGCGGCTCCGATCTCCTCCTCGCCGAGGCGACCCTGGATGAACCGGAGGTCGGTCCGGTGCAGGGCCACCTGACCGCGACCCAGGCGGCCGAACTGGCCAAGGCGGCCGCAGTACGGCAATTGATGCTGACTCACTTCTGGCACGACGCCGACCGCGATCTCGCCGCTCGAACCGCTCGAAGCATCCTGGGCTGCGATGTAGCGATCGCGTACGACGGCGCGGTGCTGGACCTGTAGGCAGACCAGTTTCGCGGTTCGGCTGAGCGACCGACACCAAATCACTCTGCACTGTTCGACACTGGCGCCCGGACCTGGGGACGGCGTAGAGGACCGGTGACGGTAAGCTACACACGTGCAATCCGGAGCGCCCGCGATCCGCGGGGAGAATCTGACTGTCAGCATCGACGACCAGACGCTGCTCGAACGCGTCAGCGTGGGCGTGCACGGCGGCGAACTGCTGGGCATCGTCGGACCGAACGGCGCCGGTAAGACCACGCTGTTGCGCGCATTATCCGGCGATCTGGAACTGTCCGAAGGAACGGTCTACATCGATGATCGTCCATTGAGCGATTTCGATTCGCGCGAGCTGGCACGCCGCCGCGCGGTGATGCCGCAAAGCTCGTATCTGCCCTTCCTCTTCACCGCCCGCGAAGTCGTTCGCATGGGCCGCGCGCCCTGGGAGGGCGAGCGGGGCGAACGCGAGCACGGCGCCAAACTGACCGACTACGCCATGGGTCTGACCGACACGCAGGAATACGCCATCCGCGCCTACCCGACGCTGTCCGGCGGCGAACAGTCGCGCGTCACCCTGGCCCGCGTACTGGCCCAGGAAACGCCGATCTTGCTGATCGACGAGCCCACGGCGCACCTGGACCTACGCCACCAACATCTGGTGTTGCAACTGGCCCGGGAGCTCGCGTCGGAAGGCGCGGCGGTCGTCGCCGTGTTGCACGATCTCAACCTGGCGACAATGTATGTCGACACCGCCCTGGTCCTGCACCGCGGCAAGCTGGTTGCCTCGGGTCCTGTCGAGACGGCACTGCATCCTGATCTCCTCGGTCCGGTCTTTGGACTTGAGTTCGTCCATCAACCGCATCCAGACCTCGATCGACCAATGCTGGTGCCCTTGCCCTCGACCGTTTCGCACGAACGAGGCTGACGTCTGCCCACCCGATGAGCTTGCGTCACAGACGACAGACGACGCAGCGCTCTGCCAAAACAGCAGGGGAATTTCAGTGATTTGAGCATTTTTGCTTGTGGTTAGCGATAAACTCAGAAGTGCCACTCCATAGTCGGCGCACCATGGCATGTTCAGCCGGCTTGCAGAGTGGGGACGGGAGGCCCGGATGCGGCCACGAGAAACTCGTACGAGTCTGCTGGAGCGCGTAGTCGAGCTCGGTGGGGCGACGGTCGCTCAGCTATCGAATGAGCTTGAAATCTCAGACGCGACGGTCCGCCGGCACCTGGATCGGCTCGAAGCCGAAGGACTGCTTCAGATCGAAGCGCTGCGGCGCGGACCAGGGCGACCCTCATACCTCTATCGAGCAACCGACGCCGGCGTCAGGACAGTACGCGACCATACGCCGGAGTTGGCCGAACGCTTGCTGAGCGAAATGGTCCGCTTGCAGATCGAGCAATCGACGATCTCAGAAGCCCTCGCCGACCAGGTCGCCGATGCGCATCGCTCCGAAGTGCCAAGCGGGTCGCTCGAGCAGCGTGTCGACGCGGTGGTTGACGCCTTGCGCCCGGAAGGGATTCTCGATCACTGGCAGCGGACCGAGAGCGAGCTGCAACTGGTCAACAATGCATGCCCGTACATCGGTGCGGCGAATACGAGCTCCTGCGTGTGCGATGCCGACCGCCTGGCAATCGAAAAACTCCTCGGCGTCGAGGTGGAACAGACCGAGAGGCTGGCCACGGGCGACGACGGATGCGTCTATATCATCCCGCTGGAGCCGATTTCCCTCGATGCAGAATTCAAACACGCCGTCTAGCTCGGGCCGCAACGCCCGCAGCTGGGACGGTGCTCCCGGACAACAGAAAGCACCCGGTGAATGACATCACCACTGTTCGAGATCGATGCGCTGGAAGTCGCGGTTGAAGACAAGCAGATCGTGAACGGTCTGTCGTTGACGCTGCGCCCCGGTGAGGTGCATGCGATCATGGGTCCCAACGGATCCGGCAAGAGCACGCTGGCCAATTCGCTGATGGGCCATCCGCGGTACACGATCAACGGAGGCGACATTCGGCTGTCCGGCCAAAGCGTGATCGAGATGGCGCCGGACGAGCGCGCCCGCGCCGGACTGTTTCTCGCGTTCCAGTACCCAACCGATATTCCCGGCGTGTCGATGATCAACTTCCTGCGCCGCTCGATGAGCGCGCGGCGCGGTGAAGAGATTCCGGTGCGGGAGTTCCGCCAGGTGCTCAACGATGTCCTCGGCCGCCTGCAGATGGACGAACAGTTCGTTCGCCGCTACGTCAACGACGGATTCTCCGGCGGCGAAAAGAAGCGCGCTGAGATCCTCCAGCTTGGACTGCTCCAGCCACGTGTCGCGGTGATGGACGAAACGGACTCCGGCCTCGATATCGATGCGCTCAGAATCGTCAGCGAAGGAATCAATACCTTC
>VXTH01000316.1:0-4195 GCA_009837565.1 Chloroflexota bacterium
GAGCCAAATCGCGGCCGTGCGGGCGACCATCCTCGATGCGACGCCGCTGTCGCAGGCGTTCGTCACGGTGACCGACAGCGAGGGGCGCACCGGCGTCGGCGAGACCTGGTGGGGCATCCCCAACCCCGAGCGGCCCAGCGCCGGAGCGCTCCCGATCGCGTCGGTCGTCGACGACCTGCTCGCGCCCAGAGTCATCGGTCGCGAGGCCGGGGACATCGGCCGGCTCTGGTTCGAGCTGTGGGACTGGGGCTACCGCTACGCCGACCAGGGCATCTTCCCGATGGCGTTGTCCGGACTGGACATCGCGCTCTGGGACTTGCTGGGCAAGACGCTGGGCGCATCGGTCCTGCAATTGCTCGGAGGGTCGCGACACGACAGTGTGCCCGCCTATGCCAGCCTGCCGCCGCTTCGCGATCCCGAGTTGGTCGTCAGCGAGACGCAACGCGCCGTCGACGCCGGGATCGCCGCAGTCAAGCTCCACGAGGTAACCATCGATCATGTCGAGCGGCTGCGTCGCCGCTTCGGAGATGAACTGGCGATCATGGTTGACGTCAATGGCCATTTCGACCCGATCGAGGCGATCGCGTTCGGCCGTCAGCTCGCAGACCTCGGCGCAACCTGGTTCGAAGAGCCGGTGCGGCCGATGCGAGATCATCGGGCGATGTTGCGGGTCAAGCGCGAATCCGGCGTCGATATCGCCGCTGGCGAGAACGAATACACACTCGAGGATTTCGAACGCCTGCTGCAGTCTGAGGCGATCACGTACCTCCAGCCCGAGGTGACGAAAATCGGCGGCATCACGGCAGCCCAACGAGTCGCGACACTGGCAGAGCTGCACTATGTCGCGCTCAGTCCCCACAATTTCCGGCCGGGACCGTCGCTGTACGCGTCGCTGGCCTACGGGTTCGCCTCCTCGGCCACCCGCTGGTTCGAGATTCCCTGGGTTCCCGACGACCGTCGCTTCGCCTCCGAGACGCCGCTGCCACCGCTTGAAGACGGACACGTGCTCCCACCCAAGGGCCCGGGACTCGGGATGGATCGCTAAGCGCGCCAGGCGCGCGCGGCGATCACTTCGGCGTGGTGTACGCGATGCGCAGCTGCGGACAAGCGTGAGGACGCCGCAACCGGCGGCATCGATTTGATAGTTTTGTCATGTACTCAATCGTGATTTGAGCGCCGTTAGTACATGTAGCCTTGGAGCAACAGATGTCTCGCTATTCCTGGAACATCTTCCTGACAACTGCACTCGCATTGCTGATGATTCCGTTAGCAATCGCTTGCGGCGGAGACGACAGTGATGAGCCATTTCGCATCGGCGTGATGGAGTCGGCCACCGGTCCTGGAGAGACGTACGGCACGGTTGCGATTCAGGCCAAGCAGATGGCCGTTGAAGAGATCAACGCCGCCGGCGGAATCAACGGCCGCATGATCGAACTGATCGTGGAAGACTCCAAGTGCAGCGCCCAGGACGCGATTACTGCGTACAACAAGCTGACCGATGTGGACGGCGTCAAGATCATTCTCGGTACCTCATGTAGCGGCGCGATGCTGGGCGCCGCTCCGCTGGCCGAGAAGGACGGCGTCGTGATGTTCTCCGGTCTGGCGACCAACCCCGACATCGCCGAAGCCGGTGATTACATCTTCCGCACCTCGCTGAACGATGCGCAGCTCGGCATCGATACGGGCAATCTGCTCTGGGCCGACGGGATCCGCAAGCTGGCGACCATTTCCGAGTCGACCGACTACGCCGAAGGCGTGCGCCGCACGACGGTGGAACAGTTTGAGAAGCGCGGCGGCGAGATCGTAGGTGAGGAACGCTACGCCTCCGACGCGACCGACTTCCGCACGTCGCTGACCAAGTTGCTCAACGCGAATCCGGATGCGCTACATATCGCCGCGCAGTCCGAGTTCACGGGCGGCACGATCGTCAAGCAGGTCCGGGAACTTGGCTACGACGGACCGATCTATTCCGAGATCGTTCCGATCGGCACGACGGCCCTGGAGATCGCCGGCGATGCGGCGACCGGGCTGAAGGCGGTGATCACCGACATTGACCCGGCCAACCAAAAGGGCCAGGAAGTGTTGGGTAACTTCCGCGAGAAGTACGGCTACGTGACCCTGCCCTGGTATCTCGGATCGGCCTACGACGATGTCTACATCACCGCCGAGTGCCTGAAGGAGACCAACGACGATCAGGACGCCGACGGATTGCGCGACTGCCTCTACGAGATCACCTGGAGCGGCGCCATCGGCGACAACTACAGCTTTGACGAGCGCGGAGAGGTCGTCGGTCTGACCAACGTGGTCGTCGAGGTTCTGCCAGTGTCTGAGCGCAATGAAGACAACAACGGATACCAGGTGCTCGGACCGGCGCCCAGCAGCTAGGCCGGAAACGAATCCGGCGGCTGCTCCGGGCAGCTAGCATCGGACCGTGAGCGCCTGGACCGGCCGTGTTGACCTGAGCCAGTTCGCGGAGCGCCCGCGCGATCTGCTGGCGCTCGTGCTCGCGCTGGCAGTCGCCGGCTACATCGCCTGGGCGATCAGCCAGTCGCCGCAGCAGGCCTTGCAATTCACCTTCAACGGCCTCTCGGTCGGTGCGATCTACGCCCTGCTCGCGATCGGCTTCACGCTGGTCTACAGCACCGTCTGGTTTTTCGACCTGTACTACGGTGCGGCCGCCGCAATTGGCGCCTACGGAATCTTCTACCTGCGTTCCGGAGAGGCGCTGGGCGGGCTCTATCAGGTCAACGATCCGGCCGTCAACGTTGTCTTCGCCCTGGTCACAGCGGGCGTCGCCTGGTGGGCGATTCGCGAGTTCTACGGCCAACGGCTGCGCGAACGATTCGGATCCGGATCCGCGCTCGGGGTCGAAACGCTGATCGCCGGCGGTCTGGGCGCGTACATGGGCGTGGTGCTCGCCTGGCCCAACAACCTCAATGTCCTGTTCGCGCCGGCGATCGGTCTCGCGGCCGCTGTCCTGCTCGCCTGGGTGCTCCGCCGCGCGGGAGCGCGATTGGCTCCACGGATAACTCACTCCGGTGTTCCGGTCGCCGCTGGGCTCATCGGCGCTGCACTCGGCGTGGTCTGTGGCGTCGCCCTGGCACATGCGGGTGGCTCAAAGCTCTATCTGAGCTGGGTGGTTTCCTGTCTCCTCGCCGGGATGGTCGGGTTGGCCTTCTATCGAGGCCTGTACGTACAGATCATCCGACGGACCAACTCACGCCTGATCATGCTCGTCGCCTCACTGGGCGTGCTGCTCGCGCTGACGGCCCTGACCATCATCGTGTTCGAGAGCGCCCCGCGTCCGCTCCCGGACGTGTTCGGCAGCACGCCATGGCAAATCGGCGGCGCGACGATCAAGGGCTTCAATGTCTTCGCCATCGGTGTCTCGATCGCAGCGTTCATCGGGTTGCTGCTGTTGCTGAAGAAGACCGCATTCGGCAAGTCCGTGCGAGCAATCGGCGACGACGAGGAGGTCGCGAAAGTCGTCGGGATCAACACGACACTGGTGATTGCGATTGTGTTCTTCATTGGCGCGGTGTTCGCAGCTCTGGCGGGAGTGCTGAACGGCCACGACACCGCGATCCAGCCGCGCATGGGATTGATCATGCTGTTGAAGGGCTGGATCGCTTCGGTCGTAGGGGGAATCGGCAACCTTTACGGAGCGATTGTCGGCGGCTTTGCCTTGGGCCTGATCGAACAGTTCGGCATCTGGAACCTGGCTGGCGAGTGGAAGGATGTCGTCTCGTTCGTCGTGTTGATCCTGTTCCTCTCGTTCTGGCCCAACGGCCTGTTGCCGAGAAGGTAGTCCCATGTCACACCTGGCTCAGGCGATCCGCGAACTGGGGGAATCGGACCCGTTCCGACGCATGCCTCGCGCGAACCTCGAGCGAATCGCGACGGTCCTGGTGCTCGGTTGGGCTGTGGGCTTCATGCTCTGGCAGGGCGCCGGTTTCACCATCACCCTGACGACCATTTTCGCCATCTGGGCAATCCTCGCCGTCAGCCTCAATCTCGTCGTCGGATTCACGGGATTACTGTCAGTCGGACACATCGGATTCTTCGGGATTGGCGCCTACACGATGGCAATCCTCGCTTCTGACGCCTCTTACGATCAGCTCCGTACGGAGTCGATTCCCACGCCCGACTGGCCGTTCTTCGCCGCGCTACCCATTTGCATTGCGCTCGCGGGACT
>VXTH01000336.1:0-4177 GCA_009837565.1 Chloroflexota bacterium
CGACGTGTGCTGCGTGCCTGGATCCCAGGGGTCGCCGCCGCCGAAGGGGCGTCCGGTTCCCTTGCCGCCGGTGAACCGCTGACTGAATCCCATCTCGCCGTGCGAGACGAGCGCCACGTTGATCACGCCGGCGTGGATCGCGGCCAGCGCGTGATGCACATGCATCTCGAACGAGCAACCGCCGACTGAGGTGGTGTCGATGTACTTGGGGTGCAAGCCGAGATATTCGGCAAGCTGCGGCGACCAGCCGGCGGAGAAGATGCCGTCGATCGCAGGGATCGGAATACCCGTCATCTCGCAGACGTTGTGGATCGCTTCAATGTGCAGGGTCAGCGACGACTTGGGCGTCGCCGGGTAACCGATGTCGTTCGCTTCGGCGGCGCCGATGATCGCGGCAGCCTTTGATGCTTCACCAGGCATAGTGTGCTCCTGTGTGCTTCTGAGTGATGTCTCTGGTGCGCCTAGACGGGCCGCCAGAAGGGGATGTGGACGTCTTCGGAGGCTTCCTCGAACTCAATCTCCACGGCGCCGCCGATCTTGATCGACTCGGGGTCGTTGGGGTCGACGCCCTTGAGCACGGTCAGCATCCGGTCGCCCTCGGCCAGGTCGATGTAGGCGGTCACGTACGGGACTTCGTCGCCCCAGCCGCGCGCGACCAGGCCGCGGTTGTGCTGCACGGCGAACGTGTGAATCGTCCCTCTGCCGGTTGCCTCGATCCAGTCGATGTTCATCGAGTGGCAGAACGGGCAGATCACCCGCGGGTACCAGTGGACTCGGTTGCAGTCGGAACAACGGGGGAGCATCAGCTTCCCCTCTTTGGCCCCGTCCCAGAATGGCTGTGAGACCGGATCGGGACTCGGAATGGGCTTGGTGTACTCAGCCACCGCGCTCCCCTCTCAACAATCGCTTGCTTGGCCGCGCAGCAACCCGCTGCGCGAGCTTGCCATGATCACGTGATTTCGTTCACGCAGCCGCAAGTGTATCAGCGACCCTGTCGGGCCTTGCTCAATCAAGAATCCGCCGCGACGCCGACCCACAGGCCGACATCGAGCCGTCATAGAGGGCACTCGAACCGGTACAGATTAATCGACGTTTGCGATACCATTGTCACTGTCACCCAATTCCATCTACCGTCGCTCATGGAGATAGCAGGCGATGACCACGGCCGACGACTCCAGACCAGCAACAATCTCGGAACTCCGCATGGTCCGCGACCAGCTCAACGGCAGAATCGACGACCTCAGAGAAGAGCTGAACCGCAGAATCGATGATCTACAGAGAATGATGCTCTGGGGAATGGGCCTGCTCGCCGCCCTCATGATTGCCTTGATGGGCGTGGTGCTCAGCGGGGTCTGATCGACCACAGCCATCCGGACGAACACTGCCGAACCCACGAAAAACGGCGGCCTCCTGACCCTCGGGTCACAGAGACCGCCGTTGCTGGGCGGACTATTGTCCTGCTGTTGGCTCAGCGAGCCCGGAAGAAGGACTCGTTGAACATGTTGTAGATCGGCGACAGCGAGTTCGCGACCGCGCGGCCGGGACGCAGTTGTCGGATCTGCTTGACGCGATCCACCACCTGCTTCCGCTGACGTTTGCGCTCGTGCTCCTGCTGGGCCTCCCAGCGGCGCCGAGCCACCTCGCGCATCTGCGTCTCCGTCGCGACCCGTTCGGCAGCAGAACTCGGAGCGAAGGGGTTGGGTTCGAGCGGCACAATCATCAGGTCACACTCCATCGTGCGGGGGCAGTTGAGCGGCGTCACGGCGACGCTGTGCTTCGCCTCCATTTCCGACGGTATGCAGATCGAGACCTCGCGGCGCACCTGTTTGGTCGACGCCAGGAGAACAGCGCGATTCCCACGTTTCGCTTGACAAGCAGGCGTCAATCTGGCGGTACCCTGCCACACAGTCCGACAGATCACCCAATTCTGGAGCCCGACATGCTAAAGCAGTTCGCCGTCCCTGAAGAGATTGCCGTGCGAATTCCCGGCGACGCCATGCGCGGCGCCGTGCATGAGATCTTCACCGCCTGTGGCATGCCCGAGGATGACGCGCGGCGCAGCACCGACACCCTGCTTTACGCCGACCTGCGCGGGATCGACTCGCACGGCGTGTCCAACATGCTGCGCGCCTACGTCGCCGGCTTCAAGTCGGGCGACATCAATCCGACGCCCAACTGGACAATCGAGCGGGACGCTCCGGCCGCCGCCACGATCAACTGCGACCGTGGCCTGGGTCTGACCGTCGGCCCGCAGGCGATGGAGCTGGCAATCGAGAAAGCGCGCAACCAGGGCGTCGCGACGGTCGTCTGCAACAACGGTGGACATTTCGGCGCGGCTGCGTACCACGCGCAGATGGCGCTGGAGCACGACATGATCGGCCTCTCGATGACGGTCGGCGGACTGCTCGTCGCACCGACGCACGGGGCGCAGGCGATGGTCGGCCTCAATCCAATGAGCATCGCCGCGCCGGCCAACGAGGAAGCGCCGTTCATCTTCGACGCCTCGATGTCGTCGGTCGCGGGAAACAAGATCCGTCTGGCGCAGCGTCTGGGCGAGGACCTGCTTCCGGGCTGGGTCGCCACGGCCGACGGAACGCCGATGATGGAGGCGGCACAGACCCCGGACGAGTTCCTCATGCTGCCCCTGGGCGGCACCCGCGAAATCGGCTCGCACAAGGGCTACTCGCTGGCCGTGATGATCGACATCCTCAGCGGAATCATGGCCAACGCCGGCTCGGCGCTGTTCCGCTTCAACGGCGTCGGACACCACTTCACCGTCTTCAACATCGCTTCGTTCACCGACGTCGACGAGTTCAAGAGTCACATGGATGAGTACCTCAAGGCGCTGCGCGAGACGCCCACCGCTCCGGGTGAGGAGCGCGTGATCTACGCAGGTCTCGAGGAGCATGAAGCGGAGATCGACCGCTCCGAACGCGGCATTCCCTATCACCCCGAGGTGATCGAGTGGTTCCGCTCAGCGTTCGGCGACCTCGGAATCCGCGACCACTTCGCCGGCATCGTCTGAGTCTGAGTCTGAGTCTGAGTCTGAGTCTGAAACAGGGTCCGATCCCGAGCGACCCCGCAGGAGCGCGACTTCCGCCATCGCACGGCTGACCGTATTGAAGGTCCAGATCATCAGCACCGCGCCGAGCCCCCAGCCGAGCGGAAGGCGGATCCACGCGTAGGTCTCGGCGCTGACCTGGTCGAGGATCCACCAGCGCAGCACGCCCGCGAGCGCGATGTACAGCCCCCAGACGATGGTCAGCCGGGTCCAGACGCGATGATCGGCGGGCATCTTCTGACGGATATCGGGGAAGGTCTCGCGCACCACGGCGCTGACGATTGGCCGACCCATGAACACGCTGATCAGGAAGACGCCGCCGAGCACAAAGTTATCGACGAAGTCGCGGGCCCAGTAGACCTTGCCGTCCGCCTCGATCAGGCCCCAGACGCCGAAGCCGACATTGAAGCAGACGCTGAACACCATCAGCCAGCGCACGACCGTGATCTGCGGGCGCAAGCGCCGCTGGACGATGTAGACGATCACACCCGCGATGACCGCCGCTGCAATCGCGGCGCGAACGCCGATCACGCCGTTGAACAAGAGATACGCCACTGTCGGGCCGACGCCGAGTATCGCGACCGGGTCGACCTGTGGAATCCGGTCGATCTTCTGCGCCCACTCGGGCAACTCCGGCTGGGCTGGCTCGTCGTCCTGTCGCCGCGAATGCTGCTCTTGCTGCTCTGACGTCAACCGAGTTAGTGCTTCCAGAGTGGCGAGGCGACGTTGAGCGAGACGTCGGCGGCCGATTCACAGACCGCCTTGATCGTTACCGTCTGCACAACCTCAGCCTCGGGCGAGGAGCGCGCGTGCTGCTCGGGGTACCAGTTGACCTCGGCGATGCCCCATTCATCCGAATCCACCGTGCGCTCCCGGCCGCCGGCAGAGGCGAGCGTGCCCGGACCGTTCTCGATCGTGAAGGCGACCGGCGCGCCCGCGAGCGATCCCTCACGACTGCTGATCGACGCTGACACCATCCGGTAGCCAACCTCGCCCCGGTCGGCCATGCGCACGCTCACTTCAATCGTGTCTTCGGGCATCGCCCCACTCCTCAACTTGCTCAATATTCTCAGACTACCAGCGACCCCCTCGCCCCCCTTCCGATGTCCCCTGCGC
>VXTH01000106.1:0-4169 GCA_009837565.1 Chloroflexota bacterium
CCTGGTCGGCGGCAGCGTCACCCGCGGCAGAGGGGAACGGCAATTCGGCTCGCTGTGTGTCGGTAGATTGCGCGGCTCGCGGATCGAATGATCCGGACGAGGCGGCTTCCTGCAGGGACATCCCGGTCTCCCAACCGAGTCACCCCGCCGCATGGGTTGCCTGATGGCGCGTCGCTCAGCGGAACTTTGCCGGCCGCTTCTCAAGAAACGCGGCAATCGCTTCCGCATGCTCCGGTGTCTGCATCGCCCACTCTAGCGCCTCGCCCTCGCGTTGTTGCACGAGGCCGATATTTGTTTCCAGTTGATTTTGCAGAAACAACGATTTCACCCGCCGCATGGTTGAGTCGGGATTCTGCGCCAACTCTTCACCAAGGGCGACGGCGCGATCGATCAGTTCGTCGTCGGGCGCCACATCGCGAACCAGTCCGGACTCCAGCGCTTCCTGCGGCCTCACAAATCGGCCGGTCAGGCACCAGTCAAGCGCGCGTCCCGCGCCGACCAACCGGGGCAGCAGCGTGGTCGAAGCGGCTTCGGGCAGCAGGCCCATTTTGACGAAGCGGAAACCGAACTGCGCGCTTTCTCCGGCGATGCGGAAATCGAACGGCAGGATCGTCGTCACCCCAACGCCGACGGCGTAGCCGTGGACGGCCGCGATGAGTGGCTTGCTCGAAGTGCAGAACTCGGTCCAGGTCTCGTCGTGCTCGTCGGCGGCCCCGGCCCGGCGCGAAGCGTCGCCGCTCTCAACATCGGTCTGCTGTTGTTGCAGATCCAGTCCGGCGCAGTAAGCCCTGCCGTTGCCAGCGAAGACGATGGCGGCGACCTCAGGGTCGTTGTTGAAGTTGGTGACCGCGTCCTGCTCCTCGGCAGCCATGGCGCGGCTCCACGCGTTGAGCTTCTCGGGGCGGTTCTTGCGAATGATTCCAACGGGTCCGCGCTGTTCGACTTCGATCAGTTCGTACGTCATGGGGCAACCAGTTCTCGCTTCCACACTCACGCGTTCTTGATGCTGAGACAGGTGCAGCCCTGAACCGGCTGCGTTACGTCACTGGTGAGGAAGTTATCACTCCCTTGACAATGGCCTGATCAGGTTGTCCTGTGTTGGTGCATAGAGTGACATATGCGCCGTTGCAGACGTGTACTGTTGCTTCCGCTGGCCGTGGCGTTCGTGGTTGTCTCGGGCTGGGTTGTGGCCGGAGGGTGGAGCCGGGCCTCGGCCGACACCTACACGATCCAGGCCGGTGACACGTTGTGGGACATCGCCAATCGGCTGCAGGTTGGTATCTCGGTGCTGCTCGCGCTGAATGAGGACATCACCTCGCCAAACAACATCTACGTCGGCCAGAGAATTCAGGTGCCCGACAATGCTGCGGGTGGAGGCTCTGGCCGTTCTCGTGGGGCTTCAACGCCGACTAGCTCGACCGGTTCAGGATCGTCACAGTCGGAGTCAGACGGCAGCTCGCGGGGTCCGACCAACTCTGGCGGACTGACGATTGTCTATCTCGTGCAGGTGGGCGACACGTTGAGCGAGATTGCCGACTCCTACGGCACGACAGTGGAGGCGATCTTGCTGCTCAATCCCGGGCTCAATCCCAACCTCCTCTGGGTCGGAAACGAGATCACGATTCAGCGAGGGAGCGGACTCGGTCACGACTCTGGCGGTCAGGGGAGCGAGCCGGCGCTGAATGCGGGCATTCAGGGTCCTGCGCCGGCAGTCACGTCAATGCGGACTGTGCAGTACGTGGTCGAGCCGGGCGACTCATGGACGGGCATCGCGGTCGCGGCCGGCATTTCGCTGGCCGACTTGCGCGCATACAACGAGGACGCCGACTTCCCCAATCTTCACCCCGGCGACGTTCTCAACGTGCCAATCCCCGACTACCGCGCCCCCGCCCTCGACCCGTCCGAGTCTCTGCAACTCCTGACAGAGCTGTACACCGTCCGTCCTGGCGACAACGCCTCCCAGATTGCGCAGCGCTACGACGTGACGCTCGCTGAACTCCGTCGCATGAATGGCGGTCTAGACCTGTCCATGATTTTTGTGGGCCAAACGCTCACCGTCCCCTGGAACGGCGTCGCCGCGAACGCTGCGCCGGGCACCGTCCCCGCCGTCGAGGTGCGACGCCGCACCTACCGAGTGCAACCGAACGACACCCTCGCCGGGATCGCCGAACGACATGGCATGACACTGGACGAACTCCGTGAGCAGAATCCATTGAAGTTCAGCGACCTGCTTGTCATCGGTGAGTTGCTGTACCTGCCCGGAACCATCGCTCCTCCGCTCGTGGCCGAGACTCGGACGCTGTGGGAGGCGGACGTGGTGCAGTACGCCGCGGCGGCGCTGGGCGTGACCCCGCATACCTTGCTGGCCAATCACAGTTGGGTCGACACCGGCCAGTGGCTCGGCGAAGGCACGACCTGGCGACTGCCGCTGAAAGATGGAGTGCTGGTGACAGTGCAACCGGGTGACACCCTGCAGCGAATCGCCAACACGCATGGAATCGACATTGATCTCATCCTCTCCGACCCCGCCAACGGCGTCGACGATCCGAATGCGATAGTGATCGGGCAAGAGATCATCCTGCCATTGGCAATGCCAGAATTCAGCTGGCCGGCCTCCGGTCAGCTCACCGACCCCTTCGGACAATGCCGAAGCTGGGACTGCTCCTACCGACACCGGGGACTCGACATCGCGCTCGACTTCTATGAGCCGATCCTGGCAGCTGCCGATGGCGTGGTGACCTTCCTGGGCGGAGACTCACTCCTGGGTCTGGGCTGGTACGTCGAGATCGAGCACGAGCACGGCTGGAGAACGGTGTACGCCCACGTCGTCGAGTTCAATGTGTCTCTGGGCCAAACCGTCAGCCGAGGCGATGTCATCGCGTATAACGGCAGCACCGGTTACAGCACCGGCCCGCACCTGCATTTCGAGGTCCATCACAATGACTGGTACGTCGATCCGCTTGTGATCTTGCCCTGACGGCCGCGTCGATCGAGCCGGTCAATCAACGCGCGACTGAATCTCCACACAAAGGCGCCGCAGGATCTCGGGGCTCGGCCGACCGTACACATCCGTGGACCGGTCGCGATAGTCGTCGCGCTCGCGCCAGCCCGGAGATGCCGCCTCAACCACGCCGTCGAGTTCGGCCGCGGCTGACAGGGCCGCCCAGGTAGCTGCCGCGCGATCATCGGCGGCCTGTAGCGCATCGCTGCCGCGCCGGGCAGGGATCAACGCTCGCTCAAGGCGTGGGACCAGCGCTGAGCCGACTTCGGGCATCCTCGCGTCGAGGTGTGATTTGGCCAATGCATGCAGCCGTTCGACAGCGTCCCAGCGACGACCCTGATCCACAGATTCAGATCGCAGCGCTGCATTGATATCCGGTTGCAGCGTCGGCAGCTTCAGCAGCCGGGACGCCGCGCGCAGGCGGCGCGGCATTCGCAGGGCGTCCACCCGCTCACCGACCAGCGCGCTCGCCGCCGGGAACATGCCCGAGCGCACCGCCTCGATCGCGAAGATCGGCCGTCCCGTCGATTCGTAGTCGTCAAGAGCCACGCGGGCGCGTTGGAGGGCTCGCCGAGCTCTCAGTTGACGGCCGTCGGACGAGTGATAGCGATCGCGAAAACTGGCCAGTACGTCACGAAGGGTCGAATCGGCCATGCGCAGCGTGTGCATGTCGGCCAGATTCCCGGCCAACGGCTCAAGGTGTAACAGTTCTTCCAACTCAACCAGCGCTCCGGAGGTGATCGTGTCGACGACGACGGAGCATCCGTTTTCTTCGATCACGCCGCCTTCGTCAACCAGCGCCTCACTGCGATGCCGAAACAGGGCGATCTGCAGCAGCGACCCCGCCCAGACCTGGTTGCGGGCGTAATCGCCGACAACGGCAACGCCGCGGATCAGAGGATCACGTCCGCGATGTCGCGCGCTGATCCGCTCGGCCAGGAGCTGCCAGTCGGCGTCGCCGGAATCGGGCATTGCCGGCTCAGAAGCCGCGGTAGCGGTTGGCGATCGGGAAGCGGCGGTCGCGACCAAATGCGCGTGGCGTAATCCTCAGGCCCGGCGCCGCCTGGCGACGCTTGTACTCCGCGCCGGTCACCAGCGACATCACGCGCTTCACATCCGCTGCTTCGAATCCTGCCTCGACGATTTCATCGAGCGAGCGATCCTCCTC
>VXTH01000190.1:0-4150 GCA_009837565.1 Chloroflexota bacterium
GATCTCCACGGGTTCAATCATCAGGCGCGATCCGTTCGATCAACGAGTAGACGTCTGACATGTCCTCGCAAAACGTCACGCCGAGCGGATACTCAAGATTCCTGTTGCGTGGCCAGGCGACCAATGCCGCAGGGATTCCACAACGGGCCAGCAATGCCACGGTTGCGGCGTCATCGTCTATGTGGAGTGTGGCCTCCCGACCGTGTAGATACGCCTCCTTGTACCGGGCAGACTTGAGCGGCGTCGCGTTCATGACCAGCTCATCGAGGTGTGCCGCGAAGCCGTGGTTGGCCAACCAGGTCTCGGTCTGGCGCCGTCCGCGTTCATGTCGACCGGTCAGGATGATCACCCGGCCATGAGCTGAAGCCAGTTTGACGGCCTGTAACGCTCCTGGTCGCGGCGGGCGCAACAGGTACCGAAATCGGTACCAGGTGGCGGCGAGTAGACGATCGGAGAGCTGACCGGCGTCGACGATGGGCAGGTCGGCGTCGGGATCCGGCAGCAGGCCGACGTCGCGGTTGATGGCGGGATTCCAACCGAACGGCGGCACGGCCAACACGCCATCGAGATCGAAGGACCACAACCTCGTCATCGAATCCTCAGCGCCAGAGGCCGCACACAACCGCGATCAATCAACGACCGGGCTGTGCGAAGTGGTTTGGCGGTGATTTTCGGGGGCAATGGCGGGATCTCCTGTCCAGGGTTGTGGATCGTGCGTGTTGGTGTTCAGATTTGTCCAGATTTGTCCGGATCAGTCCATATCAGGCTCAGTTCTGTCAGATTTCGTCCTCGCGATTTCAGTTGGTTCCAGGATTGTCCGGACTCCGGGAGGGTGTCGAGCGAGCGCGTCTGTTCGTCGGAGTTGCGTGAGCGCTTATGTTCTGATCGTAGCCGGTTTCCCAGATGTTGAGCCAGCAACCACAGGCAGGAGGCGGGTGATCCTCCGCTAGATCCAGCCCTGCTCCCGGTACCAGTTGAAGGTGTCCTGCATGCCATCGGCGAGCGCCGTGTTGGCTTGCCATCCGGTCTCCTGCGTCAGTGAAGACGGATCGCAGAGCCAGGCCGGTTGGCGCATCTCAAGGACACGCGCGCGGTCAAGCATCGGTTCATTGTTGGTCAGCCGAGACCACCATTCCGAACAGCGCGCCAGACCCTGGAAGCAGGCAGGCGGTACTGAGGGAATCCACAGACGCCTGCCTGCCGCAGTCCCAAGGGCGGCGAGCAACTGATTCCAGCTGTACGGACCCGACTCGTTCGACACGTGAAACTTCGCCACCTGTGGAACGTCGGCGCTAAGCACCGCTCCAACCGCGCCGGCGAGATCAGGCCCATAGATCGCATCAACCAGGTTGGAACCGTCCCCCAGGCGTACGGCGAAGCCCCGGCGAGCCATCCAGAAGAACGCCAGGAGTCCGGCGTCGGCGGGCCCGTAGACCAGGGGAGGGCGCAGCATCGTGATCTGCATCCGTCCGCTCCGCTTGAGTATCTCCACTTCTCCGGCCGCCTTCGAACGGCCGTAGGCCGACACGGGGTGCAGAGGAGTGTCAGGAGGCTCAGGCGTCAGACTTCGCGACGGTCCCTGCGCGGCGATCGAGGAGATGTAGACGAATCGCTGGACTCCTGCCTCGGCGGCCGACCTGGCCAGGCCGCCGGTGCCGGCGCGGTTCGCCTGCATGAAGTCCTCTTGCCGTATAGCCCGCAGCACCGCAGCGCAATGCACGACGGCGTCCACGCCTGCGCAGGCGGCGGCCAGCGAGTCGGGTCGTCTGAGGTCGCCGAGCGCCCGCTCGAAGGTGAGATCGTCGATGAATGCCGTGTCGCTGGTTGGCCGAACCAGCAGCCGCAACTCATGTCCTTCAGCGGCGAGATGGCGGGCGACGTGACCGCCGACAAACCCACTTCCACCAGTCAGGAGGACGCGCACGGTCGACTAGTCAATGACGCCATTGCGGCGACCCGCTTCGCCAAAGATCTGCAGAGCACGCTCAAGCTGCTCGTCGGTGTGGGTGGCAATGTAGGAGGTGCGAAGGATCGCCTGACCTCGCGGGACCGCCGGCGCGATGACGGCGTTGGTGTAGACGCCGTTGTTGAGCAGGTCTCTCCAGAATGCGGCAGTGCGCACCTCGTCACCCACACGGATCGGGATAATCGGCGTGGCCGAGTTGGCGACATCGAAGCCCAGATCGGACAGACCAAGCCGCATTCGCTCGCCGAGTTCCTGAACGCGTTTGACTCGCCAGAGTTCATCATCGATCACGCGCAAGGCGGCGAGCGCGGCGGCCGCCGAGGCCGGCGGCAGCGCGGCCGTGAACAGCATCGGCCGCGAGAAGTGTCGAACGTACTCGATCACGGCGTGCGGGCCGGCGCAGAATCCTCCGACCGAGGCCAGCGTCTTGCTGAACGTGCCAATCGTCAGGTCATCAGGTTCCTCTAGCCCGAAGTGTGTGCGGGTGCCGCGACCCATGGGTCCGACGGTGCCGATCGCGTGAGCATCATCGACCAGCATTCGTGTCCGGTGCTTGCGGCAAACCTCACGCAACTCCGGGAGCGGAGCCAGATCGCCACCCATCGAATAGGCGCCATCGATCAGGACGAGCCGGGCTTGCTCCGGGTTGAGATTCGAGAGCACGCGGTCGAGGGGCGCCGGGTCGTTGTGCTGAAATCTGGTGTACTTGCCCAGTGCGAGACCGGCGGCGTCATAGATCGAGGCATGGACATCGCGGTCGAGTACGGAGATGCCATGCCGGTCAATCAATGCGGACACTGCACCCAGGTTGGCCAGATAGCCGGTCGAAAAGACGATCGCGGTTTCGGCGCCCAGGAAGTCGGCCAGGGCCTCTTCCAGTTCGAGATGCACCGGGCTGGTGCCGTTGAGCAATCTCGATCCGGTCATGGAGGGACCGAACCGGTCGAGCGCATCGTGCGCGGCCTTCAGAACATCAGGGTGCCGGGTCAACCCCAGATAGTTGTTGGATCCGAGCATGATCACGCGCTTGCCGTCGACGATGGCTTCGGGGCCGTCGTTGACCTCGATCGGCTGGAAGAAGGGATAGAGTCCGGCGGCGCGGGCCTGGTCGGCCAGCTGGAAGTGGGAGATTCGCTCAAACAGGTCGGGCGAGCCGACCTCGCGTTGGTGACCGTCCATTTCCTCCATGCGCAGGCCGGCAGCCTGGGCCAACTCGGTCAGCGACGGGGTACCCGACTGCGTCTGCGTCATCGCGATGGATTTCCCTCTGGCAGCGGCGCCGCTCGCCGCAAAGCGCGTCGACCTGATTGTTTCCGCGAGTGTACGCGACCTGACGCGCCATGCTCATGCCCGTCCGCGAAGTTCTGGGCTAGAGTGACTCCGTCGGTGATTCGGCGGCTAGGTCCACGACATTCATGCGCATTCCCCTCAAGCCGGGCGCAGCCACAGCCGCTGCCGCGTTTCTCCTACTCCTGCTCTTCCATCTGACTTGGCCTGGTCCGGGGATCTGGTGGCTGATCGTCGGCGTTCTGAGCGGGCTGGCTGCCGCTTATGTCTGGTGGCGGAATCGATACCTGTCCGACCAGAACGGTCGGCAGGCCGGTGATTCACGTCCGTTTGCAGACGTGGGGGCCTATGGGCTCAGTGGAGCGGCATGGAGTTCCTCAGAGAGCTCGTCTGGGCGTTCCTCCGGGCAGGGGAGTTCCGGAGTCCCGCTCTATGGATTGCTGGCGCCAATCTCCGCGCTCGCCATATTGCTGTTTGTCGGCGGCGCGATCGGTTCAGCCGATGCGACGCGGGAGGAACCATTGACGGTTCTCGAAGAGGACGTTTCGGCGATAGACCGCAGTGGGGACAGTGAACTGGCTGCCCCGCAGGCTGCCCCTGTCTCCAGCCGGGAGGTTCAGCTCTCTCAGACATCCTCCGCGGCATCAACCTCGTCACCGCACCAGACCTCAACTGCCGCCGCCGATGAGGAATCAGTGAGCCAAATCCAACAAGCAGCGGCGCCGGTCAAGCCGATCGTCGTCGCCGCGCCCAAGGCTGCGTCCCCGGCTGCAGACGAGGCAGCAGAGGACCTGGTTCCGGAGTCCGCCAACACCTTCGAATACACAGTGGAGGAGGGCGACACGCTCTACGACATCGCCGTGCGCTACAACTCGACGGTCGATGCGATCATGAACC
>VXTH01000341.1:0-4125 GCA_009837565.1 Chloroflexota bacterium
GCTGGAGATCGCCGCGAATGCCGGGCTGGGGATGCTGTTCACCAACTCGAAGAAGTGGGAGGAGTACCAGGCCGACGTTCTGCACTTCAACCAGATCCGCGTCGCCAACGGGTGGGAGCCCAAACAGCCGACCGTGGTCGCCAATGTCGCCTGCTTCGACACCGAAGAAGAGGCCTGGGACGTCATGCTGGAGCACACCGGCAAGTTCCAGGAGAGTGTCGAACGTCACTACCACTTCTCCGAGTCGGCCCGCTTCGCCGCGACCAAGGGCTACAAGTACTACGCCGAGTTTGGCAAGACCAACGAGAAGACCACCCCTGAGCAGCGCGCCCAGTTCGCGGCCATGCCCCAGGCCTGGGGCACGCCCGACCAGGTGATCGAGAAGCTCAAGCACATCCAGCAGATGACCGCCGCGGAAGAAATGATCATGAACTTCCGCATCTCCGGCGGCATGCCGGCCGAGACAGCCGAGCGCAGCATGCGCCTCTTCGCTTCCGACGTCCTGCCGGCGATCCACGAGCTTGAAGGCACGATGCCGGAAGAACTGTCGGGTCGCCCAGCGGCAGAAGCCGTCCCGGCCGACTAGGCGCATGTCTCAGGTTGAGCTGCACGGCACATGCGAACCGCGCTTCGGCGCGGTTCGCGACGCGTTCGACGCCAACTGGACCGACCACGGCGAAGTCGGCGCATCGCTCTGCGTCATCGTCGGCGGCGAAACGGTCGTCGACCTCTGGGGCGGACACGCGGACGCCGAGCGTTCTCGAGTCTGGGAGCGCGACACCATCGCCAACGTCTACTCCTCGACCAAGGGCATCGCCGCGGCCGCCGCCGCGATGCTGGTTGACTGCGGCCAGCTCGACGTCGAGCGCCCGGTGGCCGACTACTGGCCCGAGTTCGGCCAGTCCGGCAAGTCGCAGATCAAGGTTCGCCACCTCCTCACGCATGAGGCCGGACTGGCCGGGGTAGACGAGGAGTTGCCCGACGGAGCCGTACTTGACTGGGATCGCATGGTCGGCGCGCTCGAACGTCAGGCTCCGATGTGGACGCCGGGCGAGGGCATGGGCTACCACGCGATCACCTACGGCTGGCTGGTCGGTGAAGTGATCCGCCGGATCGACGGCCGCACCTGCGGCGAGTTCGTCCGCGACGAGATCGCCGGACCGCTTGGCGTCGATTTCTTCATCGGCCTGCCGGAATCGGAGGATTCTCGGACGGCAGATCTGCTGCCTGCGCCCGGCGCCGGACCGATTGGCGTCAGCACGCAGGACAACCTCGCAGCTCGGGCGCTGGGGTTGGCCGCTCCGCGATTGGCGGGGACGGTCAACTCGCGTGAGTGGCGCGCAGCCGAGTTGCCGGCCGCCAATGGGCACGGCAACGGTCGCTCATTGGCCACGATCTACTCATCGCTCGCGCAGGGCGGAGGCGGCCTGCTGTCAAGCGATTCGATCGAGGCTTGCGGGGGGACGGAGCATGCCGCGCGCGAGGATATGGTGCTTGGATTCCTCGTCCGGCGATCGCTGGGTTTCATCCTCAGCACCGCTGGCGGTCGCTATGAATGGGGACCGAATCCACGGACGTTCGGGCATTCGGGGGCAGGCGGTTCGCTCGGTTTTGCCGACCCGGATGCTGAGATTGGCTTCGGCTACGTGATGAACCAGATGTCGGCCGGGCTCGGCGCCGACCCTCGCTGGAAGCCGATGATCGACGCCGTGTACGCGAGCCTGTAACGACTCAGGCCGCCAGCCTCCGACCTCCCCGGTTCAGATATCCCCGCAACTCCTCCAGCACAAGCTGGCGACGCGCCTCGGTCCAGCCCATTTCTCTGGCAATGCTCAGCGCTGGCTGCCGCGTGCCCGACGCGAACGGCCCGCTGGCTTCATGGAACGTGTTGATGTGGACCCGCGACACGCCGGTCTCCAGGATCCGCTCGGCAAACGCCCGAGCATCGTGCAGCGGCAGCAATGGAGAGACGTTGATTCGCGTGCGGAATCCGGCGTCACTCAGCTGGCGGAGGGCATCGAAGCGGCGATCGATGCTCGCGCACTGGGGCTCGAACCGTTTGCGGATCTCGTCGGAATCGGTGGTGATGCTCATCGTCACGTTGAAGTGCTCGAAGGTCTTGAACAGATCAATGTCGCGTGTGACCAGCGGGCTGCGAGTGAGCACTGCCAGGCGCGCGCCTCGGTGTTCGAGGATCGGCAGCAGTGAACGGGTCAGTTCCAGCCTGGCTTCAATCGGCTGATAGGGGTCAGTCGCACTACTCATCAGGACCGTTCGGCCATGCAGGCTCTGGCGAGAGTTGCGCAGCTTGGCGATCGCGTTGGTCTTGACCCGAACCCATGTGCCCCAGCGCTCGCGCTGCTCCTCCTCGGGCACGAAGAACGCTGCGTAGCAATAGGTGCAGGCAAAGGTGCAGCCCTGGTATGGGTTGATGACGAAATCAAGGTCGGCGAGACGTCCGGTCGGTCGGGCGAGGATGGCGGACGAGTCGGCGTAGATGACGTCGGCGACACCCTGGGTGGAGGGTCGGGAGGATGTGGGATTGGGGTCGAAGAGAGAGAGTTGCAACATCTGTGCAGAGTACAGATGTTCTACTAGTGAGTCAACCGACAGATCCGTCATTACAGCAATCGCTGGAATCTCGATCGCAAGCGATCGTTTGCGAGCCCCCGAGCGAGATTCCCAGCGAAGCTGGGAATGACGGATTCTGATTGCCGCCGGGTTAGCGGGCGCCGCGGATGAGTTGGCCGGGGCGGGCTCCGGTTTCTTCACCGTGGCGGGAGATGACCTCACCGCTGACGATGGTGGCGACGTAGCCGCGCGACTTCTGGATCAGGCGCATCGCCTCGGTCGGCAGATCGTGGACGGCCTGGGGGGGCTCGAGCTGCAGGGCGTCGTAGTCGATGACGTTGACGTCGCCCTTCTTACCGACCTCGAGCGTGCCTCGGTCGCCGAGACCGTAGAGCTCCGCAGTGTCGTTGGTCATTCGCTTCACGACCCACTCCAGCGGCAGCTTTTCGCCGCGGCTACGGTCTCGCGACCAGTGGGTAAGCATGAAGGTCGGCATCGAGGCGTCGCAGATTACGCCGCAGTGCGCGCCGCCGTCGGACAGACCCATCGCGACGCGCGGGTGCATCATCATCTCGCGGGTTGCGTCGAGGTTGTTGTGGGCGTAGTTGAAGAGCGGCGCGAAGAGCACGTTCTGGCCGTCGCCCTGGCTGAGGAAGTCGTAGGCGAACTCGAGCGCCGTCTGACCGGCGGCCTCGGCGCGAGCCGCGACCGATTCATCAGCGGTTGGCTCGTAGTTGGGCGGGTCGGTCATCGGGTAGAGCTTGCTCCACATGACGAAGCCGAGCGCCGCGTCGGGAGCTTCGACCTCGCTGAGGATCTTTTCCCTGCGTTGTGGGTCGCGCATCGCCTCGGCCCGCTCGGCCCAGTCGAGCTCGTCCAGCTCGCGGTAGCTTGCCGAATGGATGAACGGGTGGCGTCCGCGCAGGGTGAGCAGAATCGAGATGCCGCGGGCGGCGACCTGCGGGTAGAGCTCGGCGCCATCTTCGAGCGCTTCGAGCGAGCGATCCAGCGCGTCGCGCCAGGCCTCGGGCTCGTTGTCGAACTGGACCATGGCGAAGCTGACCGGTCGCTCGATCTCGGCCGAGAGTTTGCGCATCCAGGCGATCTCGAGTTCGGGCGCGTTGGCGTCGTCGCCGGTCACGCCGGCAGGCGCGACCTCGTAGATGCCCGTGCCGAGCTCCTTGAGCGCCTGGCCGATACCGAACAGCTCGTCCTCGGCGGCGAAGGTGCCGGGCACCGGCTCGCCGTCAATCGCGCGGTGCGCCAGCGTCCGCGAGGTGGTGAACCCAAGCGCGCCGGCCTTGAGGCCTTCCTTGACGATCGAGGCCATCTCCTGGATGTCCTCGGGGTTGGCGTCCTCGTTGCGCGCGCCTCGGTCGCCCATTACGTAGGCGCGGACCGCTCCGTGCGGCACCTGCGTGCCGATGTCGATGGCCTTGGGCAGCGTGTCGAGGAAGTCGAGGTACTCGGGGAACGACTCCCAGCCCCACTGCATGCCTTCGGCCAGGGCGGAGCCGGGGATGTCCTCGACGCCCTCCATCAGGCCGATCAGCC
>VXTH01000018.1:0-4116 GCA_009837565.1 Chloroflexota bacterium
CCACGGCTCGGCCCCGCGCATGGTGCGCGAGGGTCGCGACATTTACGCCGACCCATCCTCGATGCTGCGCGCCGGGGCAATGATGCTCTCGCACATCGGCTTCCCGGAACTCGGCGGCAAACTGGACAAGGCAATGGACCTCTGCGGTCAGTACGAGAAGGAACTCGTCATGACCGGCCGAGATTCAGGCGCCACCACGGCGGCATTCGGCGATTACGTCTTGGCGACAGTCAACGACTCCACCCTGGACGACCGCTGGACGACGGCGATCGAGGCCGTCCGCGCCGGGTCGTAGGCTCCGCAATGGCCGACCAGCTTCGAGTTGAACGCGCCCGAGCGGAGCGTGCCGAGGCGGGCCGAAAAGCCGCGGTTGAGCGGGCCAACTCGCTTGAAGATCGCGCCAAACGGGCCGAAAAGCAGGCTCGCGATCTCCGAGCGCACCTTGATCGACTGGGAGAGAGGTTGGCCGCAGCCGGCGGAGAGGTCGAGCCGTTGCGCGACGAACTGCGCAATGCGCAGCGCGAGTTGGCGTCGTTGCGAGACGAGGCAGCGGCTGCAGCGGCGTCCTCCGAGTCTGCCAATACCCAGCTCGCGGCGCTGCAAGCGCGAAGCGAAGCCGCGGAGCAGGAACGAGATCGGTCACAGACTGAACTGCAGGCGCTGACCGAGAAGTCCACGTTCTATGAGCAGGCCGCCAAGGAAGCATCCTCTTCGCTGGCCGCAGCTTCCGCGGCCCAGACAGAGGCAGAGCGCAAGGCCTCGGAGTTCGAGTCAACGCTTGACGCTCGCCACGAGGAATTCCGTCAGGAACGCAATCGGCTGAGCCGCGAAAACGAGCGCCTGCAGAAGCAGGTCGAGCAGCTAGAGTCGGATTTGGAGGCGGCCCGCGGCGGTATCGGTGGCGCTCTGCGGCGTCGGATACGCGGATAGCTGTCCCGACCGGCGGACTGTTCACGCAATACTGCCGCGCCGTTCTTTGCTGGATACGATCAACGGATGCAACGCCCCGACCTGCGCACTGCCGCTGCTGAACGCGTGATCGTGCTCGACGGCGCGACCGGGACCGGTCTGCAGTTGCTCGATCTGTCGCTCTCGGACTTCGACGGTCTTGAGGGGTGCAACGAGATCCTCAACGTCTCGCGTCCCGACGCGGTGAGTGCGCTGCACGAGTCGTATCTCGAAGCCGGCGCCGATGCGGTCCTGACCAACACCTTCGGCGGCTCCTCAATCACGCTCGGCGAGTATGACCTGTCCGAGCGGACACGTGAGATCAATCGCGAATCGGCGCTGATTGCCCGCACCGTCACAGACCGTTTTTCGACGAGGAAACGGCCACGCTTTGTGATCGGCTCACTCGGTCCCGGGACCAAGCTGCCCTCGCTGGGGCATATCGGTTTCGACGAGTTGCATGCCGCGTATCTGGAGCAGGCTCGTGGACTGCTCGATGGCGGAGTCGATGCGCTGTTGGTGGAGACGGTCTACGACCTGCTCCAGGGCAAGGCCGCGATCCTGGCTTGCAGGGACGCACTGGCTGAGTTCAAGAGCAGCACGCTGCTGTTCGCCACCGTCACGATCGAGACAACCGGACAGATGTTGGTCGGCAGCGAAATCGGGGCCGCATTCACTGCGTTGGCCCCGCTCGGACTCGATGGCATCGGGCTCAACTGTGCAACCGGGCCGGACTTGATGCACGAGCCGTTGCGCTACCTCGCGGGAAATGCCGAGATGACCCTGCTCTGCTCGCCCAACGCTGGTCTGCCCCGCACCGAAGACGGGCAAATGATCTACGACCTGCAACCGTCTGAGCTGGCTGACGCACACCGCACTTTCGTGAGCGAATACGGCGTCGGGATTGTCGGAGGGTGCTGTGGGACAACGCCCGAGCACGTGCGCGCGATGCGCGAAGCGATGAACGGCATGCAGGCGGTGCAGCGGAGTCCCGAGCCGGATCCATCGGCTGCCTCGCTATTCGTCTCGACGCCGTATCGACAGGACGCTTCATTCCTGATTGTGGGCGAGCGAGCCAACGCCAACGGTTCGCGTCGCTTCAAGCGCCTGCTGCAGAACGAGGAATGGGAGCAGATGGCCGATGTCATCCGTGACCAGGCGGCCGAAGGTGCGCACATCGCCGATGTCTGCGTCGACTTCGTTGGCCGCGACGGCACGCCCGACATGGCCGAGCTCGTATCGCGAGCGCGAGGTCTGTCCACGCTTCCGCTGATGCTGGACTCAACCGAGCCGGCGGTGCTGGAAGCCGGGCTGAAGCAACTGGGCGGCAAAGCAATCGTCAATTCGATCAATCTGGAGGACGGGGGCAAGCGGCTCGATCAGACGCTCTCGGCGGCGGTGCGATTCGGCGCCGGAGTCGTCGCGCTCGTGATCGACGAAGAGGGCCAGGCCCGTACCTGCGAGCGAAAGCTGCAGATCGCGCGTCGGCTCTACCGGATCGCCACCGAGGACTATGGTCTGGCCCCCGAGGATCTGTTCTTCGACGCTCTGACCTTGCCGGTCAGCACCGGCCAGGAGGATCTGCGTCGCGATGGACTGGAGACGCTCAACGCCATGGAAGCGATCACGACGGAGTTTCCCCGCGCCCAGACGATCCTCGGCATTTCCAATATCTCCTTCGGACTCAATCCCGCCGCGCGGCAAGTGCTCAACTCCGTCTTCCTGCACGACGCGGTCGAGCGTGGACTCAAAGCCGCCATCGTGCATGCGGCCCAGATCCTGCCGATCAACCGAATTCCCGACGAGCAACTCGAGGCTGCGCGCCGACTGATCTTCGACGAGTGGGCCGACGGCGCAGACGGACCTGTCGATCCCCTGCCGGCATTCATGGCATTGTTCGAGGATCAGAAAGCCGCGACGCAACAGCGAGAGAGCCTCGACGACCTGCCGCTGGAGGAGCGCTTGCATCGGCGCATCGTGGATGGCCAGCGCGAGGGCCTGGAATCGGATCTCGACGACGCGTTGGTCAAGCGAGAAGCGATTCCGATCATCAACGAACTGCTGCTGCCCGCGATGCAGGAGGTTGGGGATCTGTTCGGCGCGGGCGACATGCAGCTCCCCTTCGTGCTGCAGTCGGCCGAGACGATGAAGAAGGCGGTCGCCCATCTCGAGCCGCACATGGATCGGCTGGAATCGACCAGCAAGGGATCGATCGTGCTGGCAACGGTGCGCGGCGACGTCCACGACATCGGCAAGAACCTGGTCGAGATCATTCTCTCCAACAACGGGTTCACGACGATCAATCTGGGGATCAAGCAGCCGATCGCGAATGTGATCGAAGCGGCGATCGAGCACAACGCCGACGCGATCGGGCTATCCGGACTGTTGGTCAAGTCGACGTTGGTGATGAAGGAAGACCTGGAAGAGCTCAACCGCCGCGAGCTGGCAGATCGTTGGCCCGTGCTGCTCGGCGGAGCCGCCCTGACACGCAAGTATGTCGAGTGGGATTTGCGCAACACCTTCCACGGCGACGTCTTCTACGGGCAGGATGCCTTCGATGGTCTGCGCATCATGAACGCGCTTAGCGACGGAATCGAACTGGACAGCACGCCGACCGAACCAAAGGCCGCACCGACTGGTCCTTCGTCAACAACAACCGCGACGGCTGTCCGCTCGACTCTGTCTCCGGCGGCAACGATCCCGGAGGCGCCATTCATGGGGACCCGCGTGATCCGCGGGCTGCCGCTGACAGATGTATTCCCCTACATCAATCGCACCGCACTATTGCGCGGCCAGTGGGGATTCAAGGGCCGCGACGCCGAGACGGCGGCGCGGGCAGAACTGGCGCTCTCGCAGATTCAACAGCAGGCGCTTCGCGACGGGGTCCTTGAGCCCTCGGTGGTCTACGGCTACTACCCCGCCCAGTCCGAAGGCGATGACCTGATCGTCTACGAACCCAACCAGACAGGTACCGAGGCCGTTCGCTTCACATTCCCTCGACAGCAGGGCAAACAGGGCCGCTGCCTCGCCGACTACTTCCGCTCGGTCGACTCGGGCGAGATGGATGTGATCGGTTTCCATGTCGTGACGATGGGCTCGCGAGTCGGCGACTACGCGCAGGACCTCTACGCCGACAACCGCTACCAGGATTACCTCTACTGGCACGGA
>VXTH01000272.1:0-3455 GCA_009837565.1 Chloroflexota bacterium
ATCATCACGGCGGTCCGCTTCGAACGACTGCGCGCTTCGCCGCACTTCTACACGCCGGAGTCGGACATCGACCGCTTGGTCGCCGCGCTCAAGCCGTAGTCGGCAGCGGTCTAGTACTCGCGCTCGACGCTCATCACGCCGTGGACCCCGTCGAGCTTCGACATCACCAGTTGAAGCTGTCGCAGTCCATTGGCCTCGACCGTGAATGTCAGGGTGACGGCCCCGTGATCAGGTTCGCCGGTCACGAACGAGACCATGTTCACGTTCTCGTCGGCGCAGATGCCCGCCACGTCGCGGGCCAGTCCCACGCGATCCCAGCCGGTCACCCTGAGCCGAGCCTCGGTCAGACCGCGGAACGTGTTCCAGCGAACCGGCACAACGCGATCGTCCTCGCCCACCGAGAGAATGTTCGGACATTCGCTCCGATGGATCGTGACGCCACGGCTGCGAGTGATAAACCCGGTGATCGCCTCGCCAATCTGTGGTGAACAGCAGGGCGCGAGCCGGGTCAGCATGTTCGATCCGCCCAGTACCTGGACTGCGTCGGCGCCAGGGGCGGATGGCGGCTCGACGACTTCGATCACCGGAGCCGCTTCAACCTCTTCCTCCCCCGCCGAGGCCACCTTGAGCGCCACGGCGTGCGCCGTAACGTCGCCGGCGCCGATCGTCGCCAGAGCATCCTCCATGCTCTTCGCGCGAGTCGCCTCCATCACTTCCGTTTCCACATTCGGCAACTTGAGGCTCAGACGGCGCAGCTCACGCTCCAGCTCATCACGTCCCCGAGCGATGTTCTCGGTCCGCGCCTGACGGTTAAACCATTGGCGGATCTTCGTCCGCGCGTGCTGCGTCGTCACGTAGCCCAATGCCGGATTGAGCCAGTCGCGGCTGGGTCCTCGCGCTGTGCGGCTGGTCACGATCTCCACAACGTCACCGTTCTCGAGCGGAGTCGACAATCTCGCCAGCCGTCCGTTGACCTTGGCCCCGACGCACTGGTAACCCACTTCGGTATGAATCCGGAAGGCGAAGTCGAGCGGCGTGGCGCCCGTTCGCAATGCCAGGATCTCGCCCTTCGGCGTGTGCACGAACACCTGATCCTGGAACACATCGGATCGCAGTGTTTCGAGGAAGTCGTCGGCGCCCGACAGCTCGCCCTGCCACTCCACCAGCTGGCGCAACCACGACATACGCTCGCGGTCGTTCATCGCGTTGTGGCGGTTCTCCTTGTACGCCCAGTGCACCGCCACGCCGTACTCGGCTTCGCGATCCATGTCCTGCGTCCGTATCTGGACCTCGACCGCGTGCGACGGCGACCAGAACGCCGTCGTATGCAACGACTGATATCCACTCGGCCGAGGGCTGGCGATGTAGTCGTCGAACTCGCCGGGCAACGGCCGCCAGAGTCCATGCACGACGCCCAGCACCGCGTAACAGTCGGTCGTGGACCCCGTCAGCACCCGCAGCGCGAGCAGGTCATAGATGTCGTCGAACGATTTCCCCTGCGCCGAGTACTTCCTGATCTTCTGATGAATCGAGTACAGGTGCTTCACCCGACCGCGCACCTGGGCCGACAGGCCGGCAGCTTCAAGCGCGTTCTCGAGTTGCACCCTGATCTGCCCCAGGTATCGTTCTCGCGTCTGCCGCCGCGAAGCGACCAGCTCCGATATCCGTCGGTACTCTTCCGGCTCCAGGTACTTGAACGCCAGATCTTCCAGTTGAGCGCGAATCTGCCAGATCCCAAGCCGAGCCGCGAGCGGAGCGTAGATCTCCATCGTCTCGCGTGAGATCTGGATCTGCTTGTCCGGACGCATCGCGTCCAGCGTGCGCATGTTGTGCAGGCGATCAGCCAGCTTGACGATCACAACCCGCACATCGTCCGCCATCGCAACGAACATCTTGCGCAAGTTTTCGGCCTGAGCCTCACGGTCGATCGTGCCCGTCACCCGAGGCAGTTGCAGCGCCGACAGCTTTGTCGCGCCATCGACGAGTTTGGCAACGTCCACCCCGAACTCGGTCACCAGCTGAGACCGCGTGACGCCGCAATCTTCCATCACATCGTGCAACAGCGCTGCCTGCAACGCCGGAACGTCGAGCTGAAGCTCGGCACACGTCACGGCTGCGGCAAGCGGATGCTCGATGTACGGATGCCCCGATCGGCGCAAGTGGCCTTCGTGCTTCTCCTCCGCATATTCATAGGCGGAGAGCACCAGGTCTCGATCAGCCGGGGCAAGATATTGCTCCAGCACGTCGACCAGCACGTCGAGCGTCGGGTGTTTCTTCAGATCGACGATTTCAGCGGGAACCGTCTGCGTCGCCATGGATCGATCATACAAACCTGCACAACAGCAAACGTTTACCCATCCGCACAGTTTCTGGGAGGCGGGTACTGAGAGTCCGTCTGTACGATGAGGTCTGAGGTTCGACGATGAGCAGTGACAGCGGCCGACCGTTTCAGACGCCTCGCGGCACCCGTGATCTGCTGCCCGAAGACCACGCCATCCACACCCACATCCTTGACCATGCGAGAAATCAGGCGCGCCTGGCCGGCTTCGGCTTCATCGAACCGCCCACCTTCGAGCAAGCGGAGCTGTTCGCCCGAGGCGTCGGCGAAGGAACCGACATCGTCGAGAAAGAGATGTACATCTTCGAGGACCGTGGCGGCGAACGACTCGCCCTGCGTCCCGAAGGCACCGCCTCCGTCTGTCGTGCATATCTCCAGCACGGCATGGCCAACCTCAGCCAGCCGGTCAAACTGGCCTATCACCTGCCAATCTTTCGCTACGAGCGACCCCAGGCCGGACGCTTCCGCCAGCACACCCAGTTCGGAGTAGAAGCCATCGGCGTGCGCGACGCCGCGCTCGACGCCGAAGTCATCGACCTCGGCTGGCGCATCGCCGAAACGCTCGGCCTGTCCGACCTCAAGATCTTGATCAACAGCATCGGCGACATGGAAGACCGTCGAGCATACGTGCCGCTGCTCAAGGAGCACTTCGAACCCCACCTCGAGCGCATCGCGCCGGACGATCAGGCGCGCTGGGACCGCGCTCCCATGCGACTGCTCGACAGCAAAGACGAACGCACGAAGCCGTACCAGACCGGTGCCCCGCTCATCACCGACCACTTACGACCCGAATCCGCCGCCTACTACGACGCTGTCAAATCGAACCTGGAAGCAATCGGAATTCCCTACGAAGAAACCCCGACGCTGGTTCGCGGACTCGACTACTACACCCACACCGTCTTCGAAATCGTCCCCGTCCACGCCGACGGCTCACAGGTCACCGTGTTGGCCGGCGGACGCTACGACGGCCTGATCGAGCAAATCGGCGGTCCCCCAACCCCCGGCATCGGCTTCGGAATGGGGCTCGAGCGCATGGCCCATCACCTGCGCGAACAGGGACTCGCGCCCGATATTGATTCATCAACGGAGGTGCGCATCGCCACGCTCGGCGCGGGCG
>VXTH01000272.1:3465-4110 GCA_009837565.1 Chloroflexota bacterium
GCCCAGTTGCGACAGGCGAATCGCTCCGGCGCACGCTACGCCGTGATCGCCGGCGCGCGAGACCTGGCCGACGGGCACGTCACGATCCGCGACCTGCAGACATCCGACCAGCGACAGGTCGAGTTGGGCGACGTGGTCGGCCAGCTGGCAGGCGAATTGACGAATCCTCCATATACTCGGCCCCAGGACTGAGACCCAACATGCCAGCAACCACCACGTCAGATAGCGCCGCCATGTGGGCACGGCTCCGGGATGTCGCCGAGCGCTTCCACGAAATCGAGCGTGAGATGGCCGATCCGGCCACCTCCGGCAACCCGTCACGCCTGCAGACCCTGGCCAGGGAGCATTCCTCCTTGCAGGGCAAGATCAACCTGCTCAACGAATACCAATCCGCGGCCGACCAGCTCCAGCAGGCTCGCGACGTCCTCGACGAGGCCGACGACGACGAGATGCGAGAACTCGCGCTGTCGGAAGTAACGGAGCTACGAGAGCAAATCGAACAACTCGAAGAGGCCGCCAGACGCGCCCTGCTACCCCGCGACCCCAATGACGACCGCAATGTGATCGTCGAGATCCGCGCCGGCGCCGGCGGTGATGAGGCCGGGCTCTGGGCCGCCGATCTGCTCCGAGCTTACGTCCGTTATG
>VXTH01000200.1:0-4096 GCA_009837565.1 Chloroflexota bacterium
CGTCCAGCCGAGGTTTGGCCAGGATCGAGTCGCCGACCCAGATGCTGTCCCAGCGTTCGTCGGCGTCGGCGCGCTGTGCCAGCGCGATCATGTCGTCGAGCGTCGACGCGCCGGTGACGACGCCACGGTTCGAGAGTGTGAGTCCGAAGTTGACCATGGCAGCCCTCTTTGCTGGTGCACACAGGGTATTGATCGGCAGCTCGCCTGGGTGACTGTGATCACCTCCTCCTTCGGCGCTCTGAGCTGTGTGGTTGTCAGCGACGGGCGACGATCAACTGCGCCAACACCACATCGCAGAGATATTGCGCGGAGCGACGCAGGCTCGAACCGATCACTGTCTTCATAGATCGCCAATGCAGAACCTGCCAGCCGGTCAGTCTTGTTCTCGAGATCGTCGGTTGTGCGACCGATCAGCCGTGCGCAGATGAATTCTGTGCTAACGAGTCTGCATTCAATGACAATAAACCCCGGCATATGACGACATAAGAATACTCGTAGTGTAAATTCTCGAAGTCGTTCCCGAACAAGAACCGTGGATATATCGGTTGGAGCACCCACGTGTGTGACCGCACGCCCACCGGCGACGTTTCGATTGCCACCGCTTGGCCGGTTGCGTCTGTCTCAGCGTGTGGGCCCGACCTCGTGCTCCGCGCGACGCCCGCGCCGCGGCCGTATCGATGCCAAGACGAGCCCGGTCTCGAGCCAGTGGCAATGCTCGTATGAGCATTCCCCTGGCGGCGGTACAGTTGCGACTGCACCTCATCGCTCTGGGTGCGTTGTCGGGTGTCGGGGTGTTGACTGTGCTCGCAATGCTCGCGCCGCTGGCCGGCGCCCAGCACAGTGCGCCACCGTCATCTGACGGCGTCGCCGAGCTGCGCGGCGAGCAAATCTGGACGTCCACCATGACGGTCGGCTCCAATGGCCGCATGCTCGGCTTTGGCACGTTCGGTGGCCGAGATGTCGGACGACTGAGCCAGAGCACCTTCACCTGGCGTGGGACGACGTACACCGTTGCCAACCTGTGGTCCAACGGAATTCCGGGCAGCGCTGACTCCTGGAGTGTGGTGATCGATATCTCGCCGCCGTTGTCTCTCGAAGCGGAGGAGTACGGCTGCCTGACGCTTCAGCTCGGCCATCTCTGGCTCAACCTCGCCGACGGACGGGGCAATGGGCGTCAGTTCTTCTGGTATGACGTCGAACTTTCCTGGAGCAGCGGAGCGTCCGTCGAGGTTGGCCTGAGGCAGTTTCCCGATTCGTTTGAAACTCGCTCGATCACCGGGTGGGGCAACAACTTGCAGCGACCGGAACTGGGTATGGCCGAAACTCAATTGCTGCGCGTGGCGCCAGTCGCATTCGCCTTCGCCATGAGCGGCGCGATGCAGGACGAACTGCCAGACGCCCGGATGATCAGCAACTCGGTTCACCAACAGGGCGAGCTCAGGCCAAACAGGACCAGGGCCACGGACATGCTGTGGCAATGGGGACAGTTCCTCGACCACGACATCAGCTTGACTCCGTCAACAGTCATCTCATCGCAGGACTCGATTCCCATCCCGCAGGGGGATCGCGAATTCGACCCGTTCGGTACTGGTCTGCGGTTCATCCCGTTCAATCGATCACAGTTTGACCCTGAGACTGGTCTCAGTCCCGACAATCCCAGGGAACAGCTGAACCTGATCACAGCGTTTATCGACGCATCGAACGTGTACGGATCGTCCAGCGATCGACTGAGCGAACTGCGCACCAATGACGGCAGCGGCCGGCTCAAGACAACAGACGACGGACGATACCTGCCCCTCAATCCGCCGGGCCTCGAGATCGACGACGGTGGCAGACGCCGCAACGGACTGTTTCTCGCCGGCGACATTCGCGTCAACGAGCACGTAGTGCTGACTGCAATGCACACGCTGTTCGTACGGGAACACAACCGTCTCGCAGAACAGATCGCGATCGAACATCCCGATCTGACCGGACACGAGATTTTCGAACTTGCCCGCAAGATCGTCGGGGCACAGATGCAGGTGATCACCTACCAGGAGTTCTTGCCTCTGTTGCTCGGACCGGACGCGATGGGACCGTATGAGGGATACGACCCAGACGTTGACGCCGGCATCGCGAACGAATTCTCGACCGCTGCCTTCCGCGTCGGGCATACGATGCTCTCCCCCGCCTTGATGATGATCGACGAGGAGGACGATGTAGAACAGGTGCCGCTGGTCGAGCTCTTTTTCAATCCGCCGGCAATCAGAACTGCAGGAATCGAAGCGTTCCTGAGGGGACTCTCCACCCAATTGGCCCAGGGCATCGATCTCGCCCTGGTGGATGAAGTTCGCAGCATGCTCTTCGGTCCACCAGGAAGCTCGGGCCGCGATCTCGCTGCCCTGAACATTCAGCGCGGTCGGGACCATGGGCTGCCTCGATACAACATGGTGCGAACGGCGTACGGGCTGCCGCCGGTCGGCAGTTTTGCAGATATCTCGTCGGATCCTGAGGTTCAGCAAGCGTTGGCGCGTACCTATGCCGATGTGAATGATCTGGATCTCTGGACGGCCGGATTAGCCGAGGATCACGTTCCTGGAGCCATGCTGGGTGAGACGTTTCGCACGATCATCGCCGACCAATTTCGCCGTTTGCGAGACGGTGATCGGTTCTGGTTTGAGAGTGATCCCTGCTTCCTGGCTAACCCTGAGCTACTGGCCGAAGTGCGGAGCACCACGCTCGCCGACATCATCCGCCGCAACACGCTGATCGATGACGAAATCGCTGACAACGTGTTCGGTGGGATGCCACCGATGGTCAGTATCTCGGGGCCGAACCAGGCAGCAGCAGAGGGATCAGCGGCCGTGTTCAGACTCGACCGTAGTGGTCCCACCACGATTCCGTTGACAGTGAATGTCCGGATCTCGGAGACCGGCGCCACGCTGAGCGAATGGGCCGATCGAACGGCTGATGCCACTTTCGGAGCTGGCCAGGCAACGACCACCTTGGTCGTCGAGACTAACGCCGACATCAATCCAGAATACGACAGCACAATCCTGGCAATGATCGCAGATTCCGATACCTATGAGAGCAGCGCCGAGTCGAATGCAGCGGACGCATTGGTGGTCGACGACGATGGGGTCGACCTGCATCTTGAGCAGGGCGTCAACGTCATTCGTTGGGCCGGACTCGACGGTGTGGACATCGTTTCTACACTGACGGGCAACGGCGACGCGGACGTCAGTGCGGAGATCGTTGCGATCTTCGAGTGGGACGAAACGGCTGAGCGCTGGCTAACGTTCTTTCCGGCGCTTGAGTCAGTACCTGGACTGAGTAGCGCGAACACCTTGCGCACGCTGGGAGCCGGGCAGACGTACCAGATCCGGGCGACGCAAGCGCTGGTCTGGAGGATCCCGCGGCCCGACCTGATGATCGCTGTGCTTGGCGAGGGGTAAGTGGAGGTTCCCGCGGCGGCTATGGCCTCTGGGGAACACGCTTCAACTTACGCGCCTCGGCGCTCAGATGAACGCCGGCAAGACTTCTTCCGAGATGCGCTGATACTGGGTGGTCTGATCGCCGCTGCAGATGCGTAGCAGGACCGAAGTGGCGCCGGCGTCGATGTAGCGCTGGATGTCCTCAATGGCCTGCTCAGGCGGGCCGTACGAGCACCAGCGGCGGACCATGGCTTCGGAGTGGTCGAGGAAGTAGTAGTCGTCGAGGAAGCGCTTGGCCTCCGCGTAGGCGGCGTCGCGGTCGTCGTCGATCATGACCGAGTGGAACGCGACCACATCGAAGTCGTCGGGCAGCTCCCGGCCTGCCTCGTCGGCGTAGCGGTGAATATCGCCGAGGTATTCGCCGAGCAGCTCTGGCGTGAGCGTGGTTGACATCCAGCCGTCACCCAACCGTGCCGCGCGGCTCAATCCGCGCTCACGGTTGCTCGCGTCGTTGGGGTTCGGATTGGAGACGATCAGAATCGGAATCGGCCGTTGGATCGAATGCGGCTCGATGGTCAGATTGTCGAAGTCGTTGTACTTGCCGTGGTAGGAAGCGTTGTCCTGCGAGGTCAGCAGGCGAATGATCTCAATCGCCTCCTCCATCCGTCCCGACCGGGTAACCG
>VXTH01000128.1:0-4085 GCA_009837565.1 Chloroflexota bacterium
CAACCTCGCGGGCGAAGCCCATCTCGTGTGTGACGACGATCATCGTCATGCCGGACTCCGCCAGCTCCTGCATCACGTCCAGCACTTCCTTGATCATCTCGGGGTCGAGCGCCGAGGTCGGCTCGTCAAAGAGCATGATCTTTGGCTGCATGGCGAGGGCACGCGCAATGGCGACGCGCTGTTGCTGACCACCGGAGAGCTGGGAGGGAAACTTGTCGGCCTGTTCCGGGATTCCCACGCGCTCAAGCAACTGCATGGCCAGCGCTTCGGCCTCGAGCTTGGGCATGTGCCGTACCTTCTGCGGTCCGAGCGTGATGTTGCTCAGCACCGACAGATGCGGGAAGAGGTTGAACTGCTGGAAGACCATCCCGACTTCTTCGCGAATCGCGGCCAAGGCGCGGACGTCCTCGTTGAGCTCGATGCCGTCGATCACGATGCGTCCCGCGTCATGCTCTTCCAGCCGGTTGAGGCAGCGGATGTAGGTCGATTTGCCGGATCCGGACGGTCCGAGGATGACGACGATTTCGTGCTCTTTGATTCTCAATGAAACGTCATCGAGTGCCTGGAAATCACCGAACCATTTGTCGACGTGCTCGGTGACGATCATGTCCTTCGAACCGGCCAGTCGAGGCGAATACACCTCGGCGTCGCCGTTCGCTTCCGCTGTTGCGGATGATGCCGCCTTGGGGCCTGCCGACTCGGCAATGATCTCCGCCGGCGATAGTTCGTCTGGCATTGCGCGTCCTTCGACCTTCGTCACCCTGCTGCGATGCTAATGGTACTCAGGCCGGAACGCGAAGTGGTCTCGATGTGAAACGGCAAGGCTTCTGGTAGCGTCGTTGACCGATGCCGAACGTCAGAAAGGCCATCGAAGTCGTTGAGGCGGACGGCTGGTACTTCGTGCGTCAGCGGGGCAGTCATCGGCATTACAAACACCCAGCGAAGCCGGGGACCGTGACGATTGCCGGACGGCCGTCTACTGATCTGAAGATCAAGACCTGGAAGGGTATTCTGGACCAAGCTGGTCTCAAGGAAGAGGATGTTCGATGAAGTACGTTGTGGTGTTCGAACAGGCCCCTAACAACTGGTGCGCATTTGTACCGGACCTGCCAGGTTGCGTCGCGGCGGCCGACACTTTCGAGGAGACGAAAGAGATGATCCGCGAGGCGATCGAGTTCCACATTGAGGCTTACGTCGAAGACGACGAGGCGCTGCCGGCGCACACTTGCGTTGATGCCGCCGTGGTTGAGGTGAACGTGCCCGAGGGCGCCCGGTTCGCCGAGCCTGAATACCCGCTTTGGGAACCTGAGGAGCGCGAGGCGGCCGAGGTGGCCGACTGAGGGGCTAGCGTTCGCCGACACCCTGTGCGCGCTCGACTCGTTGGGAGATGCGAGACATCGCGAAGGCGACAATCCAGAAGATGACGGCGACGAAGACGTAGGCCTCGATCCGGTCGGGCGTGAACTCGAACTGCGCGATGGCCGAGTCGGCGTTGCCCTTCAATTCTCTCAGGGGCAGAATCACCGTTACCAGGGTGGTGTCTTTCCAGATTGAGATGGCCTGGCCGACCATCGGTGGAATCGAAATGCGCAGCGCCTGGGGCATGATGATCAGACGCGTGCGCTGCATCTCCGTGAGGCCGACGGCTTGTGCGGCCTCGAACTGGCCGCGGGGCAGCGCCTGCAACGCGCCGCGAATGTACTCGGCCATGTAGGCGCCGGTAAACACGGCCATCACGACCATGGCGCGGATGATCAGATCGCCGCCGATGACATCGTCGAGGATGAAGAGCGCCACGAAGAGCCAGCCAAGCAACGGCGCCCCGCGGACGATCTCGATGTAGGCCGTGCAGGTGAGTGAGATCGATCGCAGCCGCGATGCTCGTCCGAGCGCCAGCGGGATACCGAGAACGACCCCGCCGACGATGCCGACGGGCGCCAGGATCAGGTTCAGGACAAACCCGTCCAGGTGGCGCGGACCTACTTCTCCGCCGACCAGCAGGATGATCAGGACAAGCGGCAGCGAGATCGCCAGCAGCCCGCCGACCAGGCGCACCTGGAAGGTCCGTAGGGTTGAAGTCTCTCGCGGCATCCAGACGGTCGCCGCGTAACCCAGGTACATGCAACCGATGGCAATCAGGAAGTAGAGGGTGGACCAGATCGCGGCGCCGCCGTGGGCCATCAGGAAAATGACGAAGCCGCCGACCAAGAGGACGAAGAGATGGTCGCGCCGGCCGAACGAGGACCAGGTGCCGTAGGCGGCGCCAATCAGGGCAAATACGACGGCGATGCTGACCCAGAGTCTCCAGGCTTCCTCGTGCGGGAATCCGCCCGCGAACAGCAGCCAGCGGTTGTGGGTGATGACCTGCCAGTTTGCGCCGAAGAAGACGAAGATGACGACGCCCACGACGATCGCCCCCATGATCGCAGCGGCGATCAGGGTCAGCAGCGTGCCGCCGGACGAGGGGAACAGGTTCTTGCGCACCCACTCGCGGACACGCACTGAACGGGGCCGGCGCGCACGCTGCCGATGCGGCGGCAGAACGATCCGGCGCTGGCCTGCGCCGGGGGCGGGCGGCAAGGGACGTTGTTCGGGTCGCGGGATTGGCGGCTGTTCAGACATATCGGACCCCGCTCAGACGCCGACCCGCGTGACGCGGGAGTTGATGAGGTTCATGACGGCAGATATGACCAGGGAAATCAACATGTAGGTGACGATGATGACAAAGAACATCTCCAACGCGTGGCCGGCCTTGTTCTGAATGATCCCTGCCACGCGGAAGAGGTCGTCGTACAACACGGCGTAGGCGAGCGACGAGTTCTTGTTGACGTTGAGGTACTGGTTGGTGATCGAGGGAATCATCTGGCGCAATGCCTGGGGCAGGATGACCAGAGTGAGGCGCTGATAGCCGGACAGCCCGATGGCGTTTGCCGCCTCGGTTTGACCTGTCGGCAGTGCCTGGATACTGCCCCGGACGATCTCGGCGTTGAATGCGCCGGTGTACAGCGTGAGGCCGATGGTCAGGGCCGCAAACTCCGGCCTGATCACCATGCCCTCGAGGTAACGGGTGCCCTCGATGTAGGGTCGGTCGATGCTGACCGGCAGGCCCAGGATGACGAAGGTGACCAGCGCGCCGACGGCGAAGATGCCGAATGCCCAGCGATTGGCGAACTGCGGCTGACCTGTCTCCCGCTCCCGGTTCTGGCGGGTTCGGCGGACCGTCATCGCCACCGCGCCGATCGCGATCAGTAGCGCTACCCAGACGCCGACAAACCAGTCCGGAAGTCCCCACAAGCCGTCATTGGGAACGGGCCAGGGGATTGCGAGTCCACGGTTTGAGATGAAAGCGAAGTCGCCGATGTTGACGACCTCCTGGATGATCGGGGCGCCGACGAGGAAGATGGCGTAGACGAGCACCACCTGCACGAGCAGGGGAGTGTTGCGGAAGATCTCCACGTAGAGCATCGCCAGGCGAGCCACCAGCCAGTTGGACGACAGGCGGGACACGCCAACCAGGACGCCAACGAGGGTTGAGAGCAGAATGGCGACAAAGACGACTCGCAGTGACGCCCAGACGCCGACGAGGTACATCGTGATTCGATTGTTCGTGACGCCGTCGATGTCGGTCAGCCACTGATTGCCGACCTTGAACGCGGCGGGGTCGTCAAGGAACCCGAAGCCGAACTCGCGCAAATCGAGCGAGTCGTAGACGTACCAGGCGACCAGAGCCGTGATGGCGACATAGATGCCCTGCTGCAGCAGGCGGCGGAATCCTCGCCGATAGAACAGCGGTACCCCGTCCGAGGGCGGCGGTCCGCCGTCGGAAGGCGATGGAGGCGCGGGCGGTTGCGCAGACATCAGGTGCTGTTCACGATCCGAGTCGGTTTTGGGTTTCGCAACAGGTTAACCGACATGCCCGAACTATTGGCCGGGGCACGAGTTGGCGATAGAACACGGAGATAGCAAGAGGGCCGCCCCGGAGGGCGGCCCCTTGCTGTATCGACCTGACTGTGTCGGTCTAGCGGTACGGCAGCGCGTACATGATGCCGCCCTCGCCGGGACCACAATCCACTGCCTCGCTGGGC
>VXTH01000329.1:0-4077 GCA_009837565.1 Chloroflexota bacterium
GGCCCGTGCCTCGGAAATGGCGGGCCATGTCGACAAGGCCGTCATCATTGACCCCGCGCTTGACCACGGCGTTGATCTTGATCGGTCCCAGCCCGGCTGCCGCGGCAGCCTCGATGCCTTCCAGCACCCGCTCATGCGGGAAATCGACGCCGTTCATCTCGCGGCAGATCTCTGGGTCGATTGAGTCCAGGCTGACGGTAACGCGGTCCAGCCCTGCGTCTTTGAGCTCGGCGGCCAGCGCAACCAGCCGCGAGCCGTTGGTGGTGAGCGCCAGGTCGACATCCGGGAGCGCCTCGCGCAACATCCTCACCAGCGTGGGCAACTCGGCCCGAACGGTGGGTTCGCCGCCGGTCAGGCGCAGCTTGCGCAACCCCATCCGACCGAAGATCGCCGCCAGGCGGACAATCTCCTCGAAACTCAGGATCGCCGAGCGCGGCAGGAACTCGTAGCCGGGGCCGAAGATCTCCTTCGGCATGCAATACGGACAGCGAAAGTTGCACCGGTCGGTGACCGAGATGCGCAGGTCGGCGAAACGCCGACCCAGGCGATCAACGGGCGCGTCGGCCGCCGGATTCATGACGATGTATCCAAGGTCCTGGACATGGCGTCGAGCGCCCAGGCGGCGTTGGCCAGGGCGCGAGCGCGATGGGAGATCCGGTTCTTTTCCGCCACGTCCAGTTCCGCCATGCGACGCCCGTCGGGCAGCGCGAAGACGGGATCGTAGCCAAAGCCCAGGTCACCGCGCTCGTCCATCGCGATCAATCCTTCCACCAGACCCTCGCCTAACCGCACATTTGTCGTGTAGGGAAACGCGAGGGCGATCACGCAGCGGAATCGGGCCGCTCGCTGCCCGGTTGGGATGTCCGACAACGCCTGCAGCAGCTTAAGGCGATTGGCGGCGTCATCCGCTGCCTCTCCAGCATATCGAGCGCTGTACAGGCCGGGCGCACCATCGAGCGCATCGACTTCCAGCCCCGAATCGTCGGCCAGGGCAGGCAGTCCGCAGGCATTCGAGTACGAGCGCGCCTTGCGTCCTGCATTCTCGGCGTAGGTCTCACCGTCCTCGACGACGGTGAAATCCTTGAGTCCCACTTCCGCCGGCGCCACCAGCTCCCACTGCGAATCGACGTGCGCATCGAACAGCTCGCGGAATTCGCGCAGCTTGCCTCGGTTGCCGGTGGCGATCAGCAGTTGATGCGGCAATGGCCTGTTCCCGGACCTCCCACTCCGAGAGTGTTCTCGGCTGTTAGCCCGTGTACTCGCCCTGGCGCGCCGCGGAGGTGAGGCTGGCCCGCTGCTGGAACGCGGCCTGGGCGGCGTCGACGTTCTCGGGCTTACCGGCCCAGACGGAGAGCGGCGTCGCCTGCAACCCGCGACCGTAGGAGAAGCTCAGCTCCCACGGCGCAGAGGACGAGCCGGCCGCCGCCTGGTTGATCGCGTTGAGGTTAACCGTCGCCTCCTCGTCCGACTGTCCACCGGAGAGGAAGACGCAGCCCGGGACGGCAGACGGTACCGAGTTGGCAAACACGCGCAGGGTCTCGGAGGCGACCACTTCGGCCGGAGCGCGATCCGCGGCGCTCTTGCCCGATAGCACCATGTTCGGCTTGAGTAAGGTGCCGGGTAGGTCGACATTCTGCGTCGCCAGCGCGGCATAGGTGGCGAGCAACGCTGCCTCGGTCGCTTCGGCGCAGGCTGCGATGTCGTGATCGCCGTCCATTAGCACCTCGGGCTCCACGATCGGCACCAGCCCTGCCTCTTGCGAGAGCGCCGCGAAGCGAGCCAGCGCGTGCGCGTTGACGTCAAGGCAGTAGGCCGTCGGACGATCCTCGGCGATGTCGATCACGGCGCGCCACTTGGTGAAGCGCGCGCCCTGCTCGCGGTAGAGCTCGAGCCGCTCGCGCATCCCGTCCAGACCCTCGGTCACCTTCTCATTGGGCGAACCGGCGAGATCTTTGGCGCCCTTGTCTACTTTGACGCCCGGAATCACACCGTTTGAGGTCAGCACGTCAACCAGTGGCCGACCGTCGGACGAATCCTGGGCCAGTGTTTCCTCGAACAGGATCACGCCCGAAATCCAATCGCCGATGCCCTCCGAAGTAAACAGCAACTGCCTCCAGTCGCGACGACTGGTCTCGGTCGATTCGAGCCCGATCGTGTCGAAGCGCCGCTTGATCGTCGGCGCCGACTCGTCGGCGGCGAGAATGCCGCGACCCGGCGCGACCAGGGCGCGCGCAGTTTCATGGAGTTGGTTGCTCATCGGAATTCGCCTCTCGGAAACTTGGCCTGCATACAGGAGGATATCCGGGTTACTCGGCCAGCCTGGCGACGACGCGTTCGACGACGTCGGCATTGCCCACGATCAGTGGGGTGCGCTGGTGCAGGAGTTCAGGCTGGACGTCGAGAATGCGCTCGGCTCCGGTTGAGCCGGCGCCGCCGGCCTGCTCTGCGACGTAGCAGAGCGGATTCGCCTCGTAGCCCAGCCGCAGCTTGCCGGCAGGCGATTTGACATCGCCCGGGTAGAGAAAAATGCCACCCTTGAGCAAATCGCGGTGGAAGTCGGCGACCAGCGAACCGACATAGCGCAATCCGTAGTCGTTGCGCAGTTCGGCCACAGCCGCCTGCATCTCGGGATGCCAGTTGCCCTGATTGCCCTCGTTGATCGAGTAGGCGGCGCACTTGCCCGGGATCTGAATCCGGTTGTGTGAATGCAGGAACTCTCCCGAGGCCGGGTCGAGCGTGAACCCGTCCACGCGACCCTCGGTTGCGACGACCAACACGGTCGACGAACCGTAAACGACGTAAACCGCTCCGCATTGCTCGCGACCCGGACGCAGCAACGAGTCGTTTGTGACCGGAGAGTCGTCGCTGCGGTGGTAGATCGCAAAAATCGAGCCGATGGTCACGGCGACATCGATGTTGGACGATCCGTCGACAGGATCGAACAGGACGAGATATGGGTGATCGAGTTCGTCCGAAACGAAGACGGCGTCTTCCAACTCTTCACAGGCGAGTGCCGCGACGGCGCCACAGTCGCTCAGTGACGAGACGAAGGCGTCGGTGCCGGCGGCGTCGAGCACCTGAACGATCTCGCCCTGCACGTTCATCTCTCCTGTATCGCCCAACATGCCGGCCAGCGCCGCTCGGCGGGTCAAGCCGTCAACCCGTTTGGCCCCATCCGCGATGGCGCCGACCACGGTCAGGAATCCGTCGGCCACCAAATCGGCCGGCGCCGTCTCGGCGATCACATCGGCCAAAGTCTTCGGAGCGTTGTTGCTTTCCGACATAGCCGACCCGCCTGCCTGTCGTCTGGAATGCTGCGCGACATAGCGCAAATGCTGTTTGCCGGATCGTCGCAGCATGACTTCGACTGATCAAGTGGGGCCCGATCAAGTGGCGTACGATGAGTGAACCAGGAAGTCGGGCGGACTTCAACATCGGTTGACGGATACTGCCGAAGGGGATCCGCAGCGGCGATGGGGAGACGAGCGGGGAGAAGTCGATGTCTGACGCTGACGCTTCCGGGGAGCCAATTGCCGACTACCGCAGGGCGGTGGACTGGTTGATGTCGTTCGCCGACTTCGAGCGAGGCTCAGGGCCTCGTCGCGACAAGGGCGATTTCGCGCTCGACCGAATCCGTTCGATTCTGCGTCGCCTCGGCGACCCACAGCAGGGCCGGACCACGGTTCACGTCGCCGGTAGCAAGGGCAAGGGTTCGACCGCAGCCATCCTCGAGTCGATTCTGCGCGCCGCCGGATTCCGCACCGGTCTGTTTACCAGTCCCCATCTGCACGAGTTCAGCGAGCGCATTCGGATCCTCGGCGCGCCGCTTCCGGACGAAGAGTTCACTCAAGTCTGTGATCAGGCTCGGCACGTGATTGAAGCCGAACAGGCCGATGAGCCGGGTCACATCAGCACATTCGAAATCCTGACGGCACTGAGCTTCCACGCCTTCCATGCCCACGATGTTGACGTGCAGATCGTCGAGGTCGGCCTCGGTGGTCGCCTCGACTGCACCAACGTGTTTTCTCGCACCGACGCCGCGGTGATCACCTCGCTGTCGCACGAACACACCGACAT
>VXTH01000306.1:0-4068 GCA_009837565.1 Chloroflexota bacterium
ACAATCAGGAGACATTGCCCTTGGCGTGCTGGTTGCCAACACAGCGGATCGCCGCAGCCGAGGCATGATGTACTGGAGCGGATTGCCGCCCAGCAGCGGCATGATCTTCATCTGGGAACAAACGCGCGAGCGCAGCGGAGGATTCTGGAACCGCAATGTCCCCATCGACCTGAGCGTGGCCTGGCTCGCCCGCGATGGCACCATCCTCGAATTCACGACGCTGTATGCCGAGGACGACACGACCAAGCGCCCGCAGCAGCCGTACTTCTTCGTCCTGGAGTTGCCTCATGGCAGGTTCGAGCGGATGGGAATCGCGCTCGGTGACCGAGTGTTAATCCCGGAAACACTATTGCCGAACTAGTCACGTCCACGCGTGGATGTTCCGCCTACGACGCAGTCTGATCGTGATATTGTGCCGACAAATACAGGCCGCTTGATGCCGCGGCCGCAAGCAGAACGGAATCCGCAATGAAGCGAATTATTGGTGTCGGCGCGATTCTGGCGGTGTTGGCCGCCGTCGCTCGCGTGGTGATGGGCCGTCGGCGTGACGCGGAGGACGAGGCGTAGCACCCCGCCTGATCCTCGCCCTCGATCAAGGAACTTCCTCTAGCCGTGCGCTGGTCTTCGACCAGCGGGGACGCGTTTGCGCAACCGCGCAGCGCATTGTCGACTCGTCGTATCCTCAGCCGGGCTGGGTCGAACAGTCTCCACATGCGCTCTGGCAAAGCCAGCTGGACGCGGCCCGAGAGGCCGTCCAACAGGTTGGCGTCGGCAACGTCCGTGCGATCGCCATCGCGAATCAGCGCGAGACCTCACTCATCTGGCATCGCGGAACGCTGGAGCCAATCGGCCCGGCGATCGTCTGGCAATGCCGACGCACCGCGCAGGTGTGCGAGGAACTCGCTCAGTCTCATGGCCCAGAGATTCGCGATCGCACTGGCCTCCAACCGGACGCCTACTTTTCCGGACCCAAATTTGCCTGGCTGCTTGACCAGGTAGGCGGCGCGCGCGATCTGGCTGAGGCCGGAACGTTGGCCTGTGGCACGGTCGACGCCTGGCTGCTGGCCAATCTGACCGGCGGCATATGTCATGCCACCGACGTCACCAACGCGTCGAGAACGATGCTCTGGAATCTGGTCGAGAATCGCTGGGACGAGCAATTGTGCGCCTGGCAGCGAGTGCCGGTCTCAACCTTGCCCGAGGTCAAACCCAGCGCCGGTGAGTTCGGGTTCACCGATGATTCGCTGTTCGGCGAACGATTGCCGATCCTGGCAATCGCCGGCGACCAGCAGGCGGCGTTGTTTGGTCACGGCATCACGCGTCCGCGTTCCGCAAAGTGCACCTACGGCACCGGCGCATTCCTGCTCTCGCATGCCGGCAATGCCCCGTTGACGGCGTCCATTCCAGATGGCTTGATCCTCACCGCCGCCGCCGACAACGGCTTCGCCTATGAGGGGGGAATTTTCACCGCCGGGTCCACAATCCAGTGGTTAAGAGACGAACTACAGCTCGCACCGTCCGCCCCCGAGATCTCGAAGCTGGCGGCCTCCACCGAGAGTTCAGAAGGCGTGATGATGATTCCCGCGCTCGCCGGGCTCGGATCACCTCACTGGGATCCTGACGCACGAGCAGCGATCCTCGGCATCACTCGAGGAACAACGCCAGCACAACTCGCGCGAGCGGCTCTGGAATCGGTGGCGTTTCGGGTCCGAGAAATCGTCGAAGCAATGGAGTCTGGCGGCACCCCGATCGACGAGCTGCGTGTCGATGGAGGCATGACCTCCAGCGACGTGCTCATGCAGATTCAGGCCAATGTCCTGCAACGTCCAATCGTTCGCCCGGCGATGCAGGAGACCACGGCGCTCGGAGTCGCCCGGCTGGCCATGAACGTCGCAGGAATCAAATCAGAGATTGAGATCAATGAACGACGCTTCGAGCCGAACGCCGACCTACACTCCGAGTTCGAACGCTGGAGCGCCGCCCGCCGCGCGGTGCAATCCATCCCGCCGGCTGAATAGACTCAAGAGGCCATGGCCACCGCACATTATGACGTGATCATCATCGGCGGCGGCATCAACGGCGCCGCCACTGCCGCTGCAGTGGCCGCTCGAGGGTACCGATCGCTGGTGCTCGAACAGGACGACTTCGCCGCTGGTACGACGTCCGCTTCAACCAAACTGATCCACGGCGGGTTGCGATACCTCGAGACCGGCGACGCGCGTCTGGTCCATGAATCGCTGCAATCGCGCGAACGACTGCTCCGCGAGCGTCCTCATCTGGTTCGACCGATGGGCTTCATCCTGCCCGTCTACGACGGCGACCCTCGTCCCCCCTGGTACATCCGCTCCGGGCTGGCGCTCTACGACCTCTTGTCGCCCCGCAAGGTCTCTCCCTGGCATTCGTCGTTTTCGGAGCGGGAGCTGCAGCGTTTTGAGCCGTCAATCTCGACCGACCATCTCAAGGCCGCATTCCTGTACCACGATGCCCAGGTCTGGTCGCCGGAACGGCTGACCCTGGAATACCTCGCCGCTGCGCGCGCCTCGGGCGCAGACCTGCGAAATCACTCGGCGGTCGACTTCATCATCGTCGACGGTGGACGCGCTCGCGGCGTCGACTTTCACGACGTGCTCACGGGACGCCGATCCACAGCATCGGGCCGATTGGTCATTAGCGCCGCCGGCCCGTGGGTCGATGCCGTGCTGGATGCGACCGGGCGCTCGATGAGACGTCGAATCGGTGGAACTCGCGGTTCACACCTGGTCGTCGACCTGAGCGGACGCGGACCGAAACACGCCGTGTTGGCCAGTGCCCAATCGGACGGACGGCCGATGTTCGTCACCCCGTGGCTCGATCATCACATCATCGGCACCACGGATGTCCGCGACGACGAGGATCCCTCTGATGTGCGAGCCGCCGGTTGGGAGATCGACTACCTCATCGCCGAGGCCGCCCGAGTGCTGCCGGGACTCGGGATCGAACATCGCAACGTGCTCTATGCCTATTCGGGAGTTCGCCCGCTTGCGAGAGCCGGGGACGGCGTGTTCGAAGGCGCCATCTCGCGTCGATCGATCATTGCCGACCATGCCTCGGAAGGGGTCGAACGGCTAATCTCCGTCGTCGGAGGAAAGCTGACCACGGCGGCCGAACTGGGACGCCAGGTGGCGGAGTCGGTCGCACAACAAATCGGCCGGCCGCGAGCACGCGGCATCGCCGCCTTGCCGGAAACCCCCACCAGCAGAGCGGTGTTCCTCCCTCCGCCGACCCAGGAGCATCTGCGAACGGTGTACGGCCCCCGGGTGCCCGAAGTTGCCGCCTACGCGGCGTCCGACGCTTCGCTGGCCGAGCCGATTTCGGCCCACCACCGCGACATCGGAGCCCAGGTGGCCTACGCGGTGGAGCACGAAGGCGCCCGGACGGTCGCCGATGTGCTGCTCAGGCGCACGGCAGTCGGCCTGACCAGAGATCTGGGCCGCAGCGCTGCTCGGCCGACGGCGGCCATTATGGCGAGTCGACTCGGCTGGTCGGACGACGAACGGGAACAGGCAGTGCGAGACTACTTCGCCGAACTGCATCGCCGATTCGTAATCATCAATCCGTCAATCTCGATTCCGCCTGCAGAGCTATTGCCCGACGACCCCGACCAGGAAGTCGATCTCGCTCAGAGCTAGCCGCTCCCGGTTTGCCAGCGGTTCAGACGCAAGGCGTTGGTCAAGACCGAGATTGAGCTGGCGACCATCGCCAGGGCGGCGGCGATCGGTTCGAACTGCCCGCGTTCGCCAAACAGCCAGGTTAGACCCCCAGGGACGCCGCCGGCCGCATCAAAGATGGGTACGGCCAGACCGGCGGCCAGCGGAATCAGCAGGATGTTGTACGCGAAGGCGAAGCCGAGATTCTGCCGGATGACCTTCCGCGTCGCTCTGGCCAACAGCACTGCCTGGGCGGCGCGCAGCGGATTGGATTGCATCAGTCCGACCTGGGCGGTATCCAGCGCGATGTCCGATCCCGTACGCATGGCCAGTCCCAGATCTGCCTGGCTCAGCGCTGGAGCGGCATTGACGCTGTCGCCGA
>VXTH01000167.1:0-4063 GCA_009837565.1 Chloroflexota bacterium
CCCGGGTAATGGAGACGGTCAACAGATCGCCCGCGGCGTAGTCGCCAATCGGAGCGTCGAGGTGGACCAGTTTCATCGTCCGTGTGCGGCCGGTGTGCCGCTCCATGCCGTCTGCATCGGACGCTTTGGTCGACTCGAGGAGAACCTCGACATCGGTGAGCAGATAGCGGTTATTGATCTGGAACGAGATGTCTCGCTGCAATTCTTCAATGCGGTGCAATCGCTCCATCTTGAGCTCGTGTGGAACATCGTCGGGCTGATGGCGCTCGGCGAACGTCCCGGTCCGCGGGCTGTACGCAGCGACATGAACCTTGTCGAACCTCAGCTCGTCGAGCAGGTTGTAGGTGTCCCGGTAATCTCTTTCCGTCTCACCCGGGAAACCGACGATTACGTCGGTGGAGATGCTGACATCGGGCCAGAGCGAACGGACCTTATCCACTCGCTCGCGGAACTGGGCAACGCTGTAGCCGCGTCGCATGTTCGTCAGTACGTCGTCTGAGCCGGCCTGCACCGGCAATGAGAACGCTTCGCAGACTTTGGGCAGCTCCGACATCCCCTCAAGGATGCGGTCGGTCATGTCAGGCGGATAGCTGGTCAACTGGCGGATGCGCTGAAGATTGGGTAGCTCGTGAATCGCTCGCATCAGGTCGGACAGGTCGACGTGATCGGTGTCGGGATCAACGGGTGGTTGGTCTTTGCCGTAAGCCTCGACGGTTTGGCCGAGCAATGTGACCTCGCGAACACCTCGTCGCGTGTGGGCTTCAACCTCGCGGACAATCTCGTCGATTGGTCGCGATCGCTCGCGGCCGCGCCGCAGCGGCACGATGCAGTAGGTGCAGAACTTGTCGCAGCCCTCGATCACCGGCACAAAGGCCGTCGGCCGTGTCTCGTCAGGGAAGATCTCCGGCCAGAATTCACCGCCGTCATCCTCGGGTTCGGGAATGCCGGGCAGATCGAGGAGATTGACGACCTGGTCGAAGCGCTGCGGCTGCGCCCAGGCGTCGACGAATGAGAATCGCTTCGTGATCGGGTCGTCGCCGCGAGCGGTGTGAGGTCCGACCATACAGCCCATGACAGCGATCCTGAGGTCGGGATTGGTCCGCTTGAGATGCTTCAGCGAGCCGAGTTTGGCCTGTGCCTTGTCCTCGGCGTGCTGCCGCACGGCACATGTGTTGAGCACGATCAGGTCGGCGTCGCGCGGTTGATCAGTCGGGTCCATGCCCAGCCGTCGCAGACCCGCAGCCAGCTTGGCCGAATCGGCCGTGTTGACCTGGCAACCGACGGTCCAGATGTGATACTGCGGCATGGCTCAATCGCTCAATCTCATGGCGGAGGGTGAGGGATTCGAACCCTCGACGGAGTCTCCCCCGAACCCGCTTAGCAGGCGGGCGCACTAGGCCACTATGCGAACCCTCCATGAATGAGATTAGCAGCGAGCGGGCCATATGCTGCGCGGAGATTGCACATTGGAGCAGCCACGATCGGCGACGTGACGATGCGCGAACGGCTTCTGAAACTCCTCGACAGCGCCCTGCTCAAACTGGCACCACCCAGTCCACATCGACTGCTACAACTGGCTGACAACCAGTGGATGCCGTTCATTGGCGCGATCGCGGCGATTGCCCTGGCTCTGGCAATTGTCCTGCCCCTGGCGCTTGCCACCAAGAGCGACCAGAACGATCCGTTTGTGCTGCAGTCGGCGGACGGAGCGCGTTTCGTCGCCGAACTCAATGGCGACGGTGACACCTGGGTACTGCTCGGCCACATGTTCCCGACCAAGCGGACCAAGCCGACCCACCGTGGAATCTGGGACAAGTTCGCGGACCGGCTCGTCGCCGAGGGCTACCGGGTGCTTCGCTGGGACTTCCGCTGCCACGGAGACACGCCCTGCGTCTATAGCGACCGGCCGATCGAGGACGTGCCGGAGATCTATCTGGAGTGGGAGGCCGCGATAGACTATGCGGTCGAGGAGGGGGCGGAGAAGATCTACGGCATCGGCGTCAGCATGGGCGGCACCAGCCTGATGCAGGTTGCGGCGTACCGCGACGAATTGGTCGCCGTCAGCGCGATTTCCAGTCCGAACATCTTCCCCAACAAGCCGCCCAAAGACTCCGACCGCGCCGACGAGGACGGGTTCGACAAGCTCGATGGCCTGAGCACGGTCGCCGACATTGACGTACCGAAGCTGTACATAGCCGGAGCGCGGAACCAGTGTTCCTACTGGCAGTCCAATCGTTACTTCAAGGCGGCCGGTGAGCCGGTCCGGTTCGTGCTCTACGAGACCGACCTGCACGGCACGGAGATCCTCGACGACGAGGAGATCGGACCAGACGCGGTGCAGGAAGTCCTGGACTTCCTTGCCGATCCACACGGCATCATCGGCAAGGAGATGCGCAATCTTGCGCCCGGGGCCGACCCGGACCACGAGTGTTTTCCGCCCAAGGATCAGGATGACGAACAGGACGAGGAATAGACGATCCGGCCTGGCAGGCTCCGCGAACCTCAGGATCCGGCGCGGCGCTTGAGAAGTCGCTGGGTCAACGGGACGAGCACGATCAGCATGATGCCGATCAACGGAGCAATGAAGCCAGCCAGGGTGGCGATCTGACCCTGCTGCTTTGGGCTCAACGGATCATCACTCATCGCGTGGCCCTCGATTGACCCGGCTACTCGGCGGACCCGCCGGGCGGTTGATACTTGCCGGCCTCCTCGAGCACACGGCGCATGGTCGATCCGATCTCGGCTGGACTGCGCGAAATGACCGCACCGGCCTCTTCGAGCGCCGTGATTTTGGCCTCGGCCGTCCCTGCCTCGCCCTCGATGATCGCTCCAGCGTGTCCCATCCGGCGTCCTGGCGGCGCCGTCGCGCCCGCGATAAAGGCGACGACCGGCTTGTTCATACTGCGCTTGATGTATGCGGCCGCCGCCTGCTCGGCCAGGCCGCCGATCTCGCCGATCAACACCACCGCGTCGGTGTCCGGATCGCTGTTGAAGCGGCGCAGAATCGCCTGTTGCTGCTCACCGATGATCGGGTCGCCGCCGACTCCGACACAGGTCGACTGTCCGATGCCTGCGCGTGTGAGCTGGTCAACGGCTTCGTACACCAGCGTTCCCGAACGGGATACGACACCGACGTTGCCTGCCATGAACACGTCGGGCGGGTGGATTCCGACACGGCAATTGGACGCCGGCTGGATAATCCCCGGGCAGTTCGGTCCAATCAGCCGGCTCTTCGAGTCGGCCAACGCGGTGCGGACGCGAATCATGTCGTGGACCGGTACGCCCTCGGTGATGCAGACAATCAACGGCACCTCGGCGGCGATGTTCTCGAGGATCGCGTCTGCCGCGCCTGGGGCGGGGACGTAGATGATCGTGCAGTTCGCCTGGGTTTGTTCGACCGCTTCAGCAACGGTGGCAAAGACGGGGAAACTGTGATTGCCGTGGCTGAAGCTGTCGCCGCCGCGGAATCCGGGGTGTACCCCGGCTACCACCCTGGTGCCGTAGTCGAGCGAGCGTCGAATCTGGTTCTGGCCCTCGTTGCCGAGGCCCTGAATCAGCAATCGGGTGCGGTTGTTGAGGAGGATGCTCATGCGCCGGATCCTTGTTCGGAGTCGTTCGGTTTCGTTCGGTTCTGTTCGGACGTATCCGGTCCCCGGCGCTATCCCTTTGAGCGGGTACGCCGTTTGCCGGATGCTGCCGCGTTGACGGCCAGTTCCGCCGCGTCGCCGAGCTCGTCCGCTGTCTGCACGGCGATCCCGGAGTCATGCAGGACCCGCCGGCCCTCTTCGACATTGGAGCCGTTCAGGCGGACCACCAATGGCTGCTGGATGTTGAGTTCCTTGACTGCGTCGACGACGCCCTCGGCGACGATGTCGACCCGGGCCAGGCCGCCGAAAATGTTGATGAAGATCGTTTTCACGTCAGGGTCGTTGACGATGATTCGCAATGCTTCAATCACGCGGTCCTTGCGGTTGACCGTGCCGATGTCGAGGAAGTTGGCGGGTTCACCGCCGTGCAGCTTGAGCGTGTCCATGGTTGCCATGGCCAGCCCGGCGCCGTTGAC
>VXTH01000343.1:0-4049 GCA_009837565.1 Chloroflexota bacterium
ATCCGGTAGCGGTAGTCCTCGCCCGCAGTAACCGTCGTGTCGGTGTAGGTCAGGACATCGCCGTCGACGCTGTCGATCTTCGTCATCCGCGAGCCCTCGACGTCCATGTCGCGGCGGTAGATCGCGTATTCGTCGGGCGTGCATTCGCCTGAGGACTCCCAGGTCAGCACCACCGAGGCGTTGTCCTCGCCCAGCGCGCTGGTCAGGTTGATCGGGGGGACATCGCAGGTCGCATCGGCGCCGACGCCAGGCCGAGCGGCAAGTAGCAGCGTCAGCGCGAGAAGGGCCGAGACGGGGACCAGCGGGCGGGACACGCGCCCACGTGCGAGCAACGGAATATGCAACCAGGGCGCGTGCTGCTCGATCCAGTGACGCACGGAGGGATCCCTCTCAGGAGACGCTCCGGCGCGAACAACGTTCGTCCGCAGGTGGCGCTTCGCCTCCGAGGGCCTGTACCACCAGGCCGTCTCGTTGCCCATCGCAGAACGTCAGCACGGGCGAACAATAGATGACCGAATCAGAAGAGATGTGAGAGTTATATGAGATTAACCATCCGACACATCATAGTTGTGTTAGTATTTTGCAGCGTCATAACTCCGCTGCATAGCATTCGGGTAGCCATGAACACAGAAGAGACACCGTCGGGGCTCGAAGCCCAGGCTCTGCGGGAACGCTTGTCCAAGCTCAGCGAGGCCAGCGTCCGCATCAGTGAGAGTCTCGACTTCAGCATCGTCCTCCAGGACACCATTGACGAGGCGCGGCGCCTGACCAACGCCAGCTACGGCGTGATCGCTGCGATCGATGAGAGCGGTGGTCTCGACGCGCTCCTGACTTCCGGGACGACTGAAGAGGAGCACCATGGGCTGATCGAACTGCCGGAAGGCATGAAAATCTTCGACCACTTCAGCAAGCTCCAGGGGCCGCTTCGCGTGGAGGACTATCCCGTGTACGCGGAGTCGGTGGGACTGAATGGCCAGCTGCCCATGACCGTGTTCTCGGGTCTCGCCGCGCCTATACGACACCACGCAGAACCCGTGGGAATCATCTTGTTGGGCCACGACCGAGCCGAGACAGCGTTCAGCGAAGAGGATGCCGAGACGTTGGTCATGTTTGCCTCGCAGGCGGCTCTGGTCATTGTCAACGCTCGGCGGCACCGGGACGTCCAGCGGGCCCGGGGTGATCTGGAGACCCTGGTCAATACGGCCCCGGTCGGCGTCGTCGTCCTCGAAGCCAAAACAGGGGCCCTGGTGTCTGTCAACCAGGAGGCGAAGCGGCTCGTCGACATTCTGAGCCCCGGTCAGTCGCCGGCCGAATTGCTGACCATGTTGACACTGCATCGGGCGGACGGCCGCGAGTCTTCTCTGCCTGAATTTCCTCTGGTGGACGTCCTCCGGGCAGGAAAGACGATACGCGGAGAAGAGATCACCCTGACCACGCCGGGCAACCGCGCGCTCACGACCCTGATCAACGCCACGCCCATCCGGCTTGAGAACGGAGAGGTCGAAAAGTACGTCATCACCGTGCAGGACATGACGCCGGTGAGAGAGCTGGAGCGGCTCCGGGCAGAGTTTCTCGCCATGGTCAGCCACGAGCTCCGCGCACCGCTCACCTCCATCAAGGGATCGATCACTACTCTCCTCAACCCCTCGAGCCTCCTCAATCCGGCCGAGATTCTCCAGTTCCACCGGATCATCGACTCCCAGACCGACCAGATGCGGGAATTGATCGCCGATCTGCTGGATGTGGCACGCATCGACACCGGGACGCTCAGCGTTGCTCCCGAACCGACGGATCTCGCGACCCTCGTCGGCGAGGCCAGAGAGGCATTCCAGAGTGGAGGCGGTCGGCACACGCTGTTGATCGAACTCGATCCGGAGCTTCCTCTGGTCATGGCCGACAGGCTGCGCATGGTCCAGGTGTTGAACAACCTGTTGTTCAATGCAGCCAGACACTCTCAGGTGACGTCTCCGATCAGGGTGTTGGTTGAGCGAGGGGAGATACAGGTCACAGTCACGGTGGCCGATGAGGGAAGCGGCGTGCCCGCCGACCAACTGCCGAGCCTGTTCCGAAAATTCTCAGGCATCACCACCGAGGAGCGGGAGCGCGACATGGCGCGGTCGGGCCTGGGGCTGGCCATTTGCAAGGGCATCGTCGAGGCGCACGGCGGCCGGATTTGGGCGGAGAGCGACGGACCTGGCACCGGCGCCCGCTTCTCTTTCACGATCCCCACTGTGGGAACGCCGGAGGCGACCTCCCGCACCCGTCACACCCAGCCAACCATTCATTCCGAACGACCCACGGAACAGGAACGGTTGCGCGTGCTCGCGGTGGACGACGACCCCGAGGCGCTCCGATACATCCGCTCCACTCTCATCCAATCCGGCTACGAGCCGATTGTGACGACCGATCCTCAGCATGCGCTCCCGCTCATGAGAGACGAGCGCCCGCACCTGGCATTGCTCGACTTGCGCCTCCCGGGCACCGACGGCATCGAGTTGATGGCCGAAATCAGCGGGATGGCAGACATTCCGGTGATCTTCATCTCGGCCTACGGACAGGACGAACTGATCGCCCGCGCCTTCGAAGAGGGAGCTGAGGACTATGTCGTGAAGCCCTTCTCAGCGACGGAACTCGGCGCGCGGATCAAAGCAGCCCTTCGCAGGCGTGCCGGGTCTGAGCCTGAAGAACCGTACGTGAAAGGCGATCTTGTCGTCGACTTCAACGAACGGCGAGTCTCGCTGTCCGGAGAATTGGTCTCTCTGACCCCGATGGAACACGGGACGCTCGTGGAGCTCGCCGCGAACGCCGGCCGCGTGGTGACCCATGAACAACTCCTGCGACGGGTGTGGGGTCTGCAGGCAGGCGACGATGTTCGGCCCATGCGCACAGCGATCAACAGTATCCGACGCAAACTTGGCGACGAGGCCTCCAATCCGACCTACATCTTCACGGAAGCGCGGGTCGGCTACCGGATGGCGAAACCTCAGCCTCCGGTTGGGAGCGAGAACAGAACGGACGACATGTCGCAGCTCGACCGGGCTGGTGTCGCGAGATGGGCTGTCTTCGCGGCGACCGCTGTCGAGACGGAACACGCGAACGTCACCCATGGAGCCTCTCTGAGGCGCGAATCCTGAATGAGTACTGGGAAGGAGTACCGAAATGGGACAACTGGCAGACGCAATCAGCGCCCGGCTGCAGCAGGACCGGCAGGAGCGGGGCGCCCAGACCGGTGCGGCGGAACTTGAACCCGACGTGCTCGTCGGCACGATAGGGTTCGTCCCCGGCGCCGATCATTGCATCGCGTTTAACGAAGATGATGCGGCGGATATTGAGCAATCGGGCGTGCCGATCTGGGGGATTCGGTTCACTGTCTTAACCACCGACCGGGTCGCGATGGCGAAAGCACGGGGCGCATCTTACGCGTCCTGCACGATTGACGAAGCGCAGGCCGACGCTGCGCTGGACACCGATATGGACGAGGCCACTCTGCGCACGCTGCCATCAGTCCCGCTGCTCGATGCGACCGTGCTCAACCGAGACGAGCTTGGCGACGACGAACGATTCCAGGCGAGGAGCGGGCTGGTCGTCTTGCCCGATCGGGTGACCATGGCTTCGGCCCGTCAGATTGGCCGAGTGTTGCGCATTGACCTGAGCCAGCACCGGGCGATCATCTTCGACATGTCCAGAATCCGATTCCTGGACGACTCAGCCGCCGTGACGATCAGCGATCTCATCCACGTTGCACGGACGCGAGGGGCTGAGCGGGTCATCATCTCCGGCATGCCCGAGGATGTGGGCAGCCGACTCCACTCCATGGCCTTGCTCGACGACGTTCCCGAAGGAGACTTCGCACCCGATCTGGACGAGGCGAAACAGAAACTTCGCCAAACGCTGCTAAGCCTGAGCTAACGCTTGATCGGCAGGATCGTTGAGCGGAACCACCTCACAGGTCCGGCGAGCATATCAACTCGAAGGTTCTTGCTTTTGGGAAGTTTGGTGGAGATAGGGGGACTCGAACCCCCGGCCTCGTCGTTGCGAACGACGCGCTC
>VXTH01000040.1:0-2236 GCA_009837565.1 Chloroflexota bacterium
TGGCGGTGGTGCGGCTGGAACAGGAGACGGCGATCGGAATCAAGGTGCTGGACGCGGTCGGACGCTATTGGTGGTACACGATCGACACGCTCAGTCCCGACCAGGTGAACGAGGATGCGGAGTGGATCACGATCTCCAGCCGATTGACCGAGGAACCGGCCGCATATCTGCCGCTGGAGGGGGCTCGAATCGTCCAACGCCAAACCCGCTTCCGACCGGCCGTATCCGAACGGCCAGTCGCACCGGTGACCCTGGTCTCGCTTGACCTGGCGCTGACACGCGCCGCGGGCGAGATCCTGCTCGGCAATCTGTCTTATGTCATGCGTGGGGAGCGGCAGCTGCTGGCCGACTTCAGCTCGGGACGCTGGGAAGCGACGCCGTTGGAGGTCGGCGAAGAGCCGCTCGATTTCTTCTCCGTCTCGGACGCTGGAGCACGCTACCGCTGGAATGCGATCCCGTCTTCGCTGCGCGGCGTGCGCTACATCGCCGAACGTGCGCCGCTGCCGGCGCTGTTCTCTGCCGAAGCGATACAACAGGGCCGGCTCAACGTCGGCGACACGGTCAGGCTGCGAATCGGTCCATCGCCGATGAAGTTCCTGGTCAGCGGACACTTTGAGACCTTCCCCAGCTACGACCCGCAGCGCGACGATCCGCTGGTGCTAATCGACCGCGCCGCATTTGTCGATCGGCTGTACGGCAGCGCGGCGGCCGGAGTCGCGCTGGCGGTGAGTGACGAACTCTGGGCGTCGGCGCCGCTCGAGCGCTGGGCGGATTTGCTGGTTGAGTACGACACCCCGCTCGAAGGTGACGGCATCGCCACAATCGACAGCGCCCGCGAGGAGCTGGCGGCCGACCCGCTGATCGTGGCCTCGTGGAACGGCGTGTTCATCGGCGCGTTGGCGGCGGTCGCGATCGCGTCGGCGTTCGGACTGGTGGTTCTGACGGCAGTGACGGCTCAGGCGCGAACCGTGGAGTTCGCTGTCTGCCAGAGCGTGGGAATGAGTATGCGCCAGATTCTCGGCCTGATTGCCCTGGAGCAACTGATTGTGATCGCGATTGGGTTAGGGGCTGGATTGATTGTCGGAACGCAGTCGGGGGCGATCCTGTTGGACTTCTTCGCGCTGACACCCGACGGGCGCGACGTCGTGCCGCCGCTGGCATTCATCGTCGACTGGCCGGTGGTAGGCATGCTATTCGGCGCATTGAGCGGGCTGTTCGCCCTCAACCTGGGCGCGTTCCTCTGGTTCCTGAGGCGGATCGAGTTGCACGGAGCGCTGCGGCTGGCCGCATGACTCGGACGCCTCTGGCGACGCCGCTCTATCCGAGACGGAATGGCGGATAGCGGTCGGTGATCAGCAGGAAGGCGTAGGCCTCGACGCGGAGAATCCAACGCTCGGCGTTGAGCATGAAGGTGAAGAGCGGTCGCGGGTACTGCCCGGTGAAGAGGATGGCGAACCAGGCGATCAACACGGCGATGGTCTGGAACAGCAGCATGATGTTGACCACGATGTAGTGCGGGATCGCGAGGATCCACTTGACCAGCGGCAGCCATCGATTGAGTTGGGCGGCGTCGGGATAGTCGAGTTCGAGCTTGACCGACTGCTCTTCGTCGCTAGACGGATACTCGTCGGTCATCAGATTGAGATAGGCGTTGACGCGATTGCGCAGGCGCGCCATCTCCAGGTTGAAGTCGAACCACCAGCGCGGGTACTTGCGCCGCACGACCAGCATCAACGCGACCGGCATGCAGAGCATCGGCGGGATGAACGAGACCAGGATGACGATCGGAATCGCCAGGATTGGTCGCAGCAGGGTCGAGATGCGGTCGAGCGATTGGGGGTACTCAATGTCGAGACGGGACGGATAGTCGTCGACGGTTCGTTGCATGCAGATTCTCCTGAAGCCATGGGTCCGCGGGGCCGGTGAGTTCAGGCTATCGATTATGGCAAGCAACTGGGATCGAAGATCAGGGCACGATCCCGAGCGTCCGCTGGATCTGGCGGACATGGAACAGTTGATGATCGGAGGCGGTCAGCGCGATCGTGCGCAGGGACATGTCGAGCACGTCTCCGTCCAGCTCGAGGTTGGCCGGTTCGCGCAGATGGTCGGGCGAGAGATCGGCGAGCAGGCGTTCAGTGTCTTCGCGCACGCTGGTCAGCGCCCACCGCAGTTCAGGCAGAGAGGCGTCGCTCTCGGTGTCCGGGAGGCTGACGCCGCCGATCCGCGGGACAGGTAG
>VXTH01000040.1:2246-4048 GCA_009837565.1 Chloroflexota bacterium
CGTTCGCTCAACCGATCCTCGTCACACGAGTCGAGCAGCGCCCGCAACTCGTTGAAGTTCTGGTCGAGCGCGGCCCGGACGTTTACAAAATCAGCGATGATGTTTACCTCAACCGGTATCCAACGTGAGGGCGGTCGCGCACAGTGTCGATGAACGGCGGCGGCGGGACAACTCAGTAATCCTCACTGACCAGCGAACGCAGAAGGCGGTCGGCCTGATGGCCAGAGTGCGTGAGATCCCGTCCCGGTCCGAACAGCTTGCGCTCGAGCCCACCATCTCCTCGGAACACCGCGCCGAACTCGCGAAGGGCGCGGTCGAGTGGGACGCCAGGCAGTTTTTCGACGCTCACGAGACCTGGGAGGAAATCTGGCAGGTCGAGCGCCGCCCGATTCGCGGTTTCTACCAGGGACTGATCCTGCTCGCCGCCGGCCTGCATCATTGGACGGGCACGCACCGGCCTCGCGGGGTTCGAATCAAGCTGTCATCGGGCATCGAGCGCCTGGCGCCGTATGCGCCGTCGTATCTGGGGGTGGATGTGAGGTCGATGATCGCAGATGCGGCGGGGCTGCTGCGGCAGGCGCCCGACCATCCAGCCGCGTTGGCAGACACGCGGCTGGATTCCTTCCCGCCATTTCGTTGGGCGGCGACGGACGGCGGCGGGCTCGGAGCCTTGCGTGTGCGGCGACTGCGCGCGGCGGCGCAGTTGCCCACACGCGGCTCCGAGTTGTCTTCCGGACTCGACCTGTACGCGGAACTGTCGGAGCAAGGCGGATCGCTGCAGCTCGGCCTCATGCCGCAGCCCGTACCGACCGGGATCGCATGCGCGCCGCCGGCGGGCCATGAGATTCAGATTCGTCCGCGGTCTGGTCTGACCCGACGGGGCGTCGAGATCGGCTGGGGCACGGTCGACGCGGACTACCGCGGCGAACTGCTGGTCTCGATGTCGCTTCGCGGCCCGGCAGGGCGCGGATACCGGATTGAGCACGGCGACCGAATCGCACAACTGGTGGTCGCTCCGGTCGCATTGACTGAGGTCGAGGAAGTGGACGAACTGGACGACACCGCTCGGGGAGCCGGCGGGTTCGGTTCGACGGGCCGCTGAGCGATGACGGTCGCCGCAATTGCTTCGGTGCTGCGCTACATGCTGAATCGTTGGATCGGTCAGCCGGACGGCTTGCCGTTGGGCATCCTGGTCGTCAATCTCAGCGGGACGCTGTTGCTGGGCCTCGTCGCCACGCTGTTTCTGGAGCGTCTCGGCGTTTCGGACAATCTGCGTCTGGCGATCACAGTGGGATTGCTGGGTGGATTTACCACGTTCTCCACGGTGTGGCTCGACACCCTGCATCTGCTCAATGGCGGTCGCTGGTACTGGGCGCTGGCCAATCTGCTGGTTTCAGCTGTCGGCGGACTGGCGGCGGCCTGGTTGGGACAGCAACTGGCGCGCCTTTAACGCGATTCGCATCGTTCTACCCGCTCTCTAGCCCGAATGTGTATAGAGTGGCTACAGGCGACGGGGCGGTTGAGTCACTGATGTCCCATTACCGTTGGCTTGCTCGACGGCGCGCCGTCAAATTTGCATCTGCTGTCCTTGTTCTTGCACTGAGTACGTTCCTGTTCGCCGGCTGCGGCCTGTTCGGCGGCGACGACGAGGAAACGCCGCAGGTCGTGGAGCCGCCAGCTGAAACGGCCCAGAACGCCGACGACCAATCCGCTGCCGTCGCCACCGGTGACGCCGTCGCTGACCAGCAACAGCAAGCTCAACCGACCGAGGCGGTGTCGGTCACGACCTCGCCCTCGGACGA
>VXTH01000024.1:0-4029 GCA_009837565.1 Chloroflexota bacterium
TTGCACCCGAGCGGCATCGATCGGGATTGTTGACGGGAGGATCAGTGGATTTCGGTCGCCCTTCTCCCAGAGACTGTGAATGACGGCCGCCATCAGGCGCAGGACTCCACGGGTGCGCTGGAAGTTGGCCAGCGTGGACCAGTCCGAGTAGAGCCGATCGAAAATCTCCGGATGTATCGGGTAGGCGCTCTGGATTCGACGTTCGTAATCGGCCGCACGGCATTCGAGAGGAAACTCGTCTCGTTCCTTGTTGTAAAGCTCCGAGAACGCGCGGGCCGTGAGATTGCGAGATCGATGCTGTTCGTCCCCGCTGAGTTCGTCGAACAGGCGACGACGAACGATCTCAAAGCTCTCCTCAGCGGTAGCTGGACGCCAGGCCGATTCGATCCGTCCGATCACGTTGCGCAGACGCTGCAGCGCCTCCCGACCGCGAATGCCTCCGACCTCTATGTCTTCAGACTGAGAGTGCGAAGAGCCGGGACCATCTGAGGCCGGAAGCGAAATCAGCAGCAGGCACTTGTCTGCCGATCTGGCGGCTTCAGTGAGCGCCTGGGCAAAGGTGAAGTGAGTTTCGAAGTCGCCGCTAGGCAAATCGGCCTCGTCGTGCAACTGTCGCGCGTAGGCCACCCATTCGTCGACCAAGATGAGGCATGGACCGTAGTCGTTGAACAGCGCGCGCAGGCGGTCACCTGGGTTTGAGGCTCGTTCATCGTCCGCTGCGATGCGTGCGAAGGCCTCTGCCCCACCGAGCTGCCATGCGATCTCGCCCCACAGCGTGCGCACGACTGTGCCATCCGACTTCGTCACCGGATTGCCCGGCGAGATCTTGTTTCCGACCAACACCGCGCGACGTACCCTCGGCAACTCGGTGACACCGGCCTCCGAGAGGAGCGATTCAATGCCTGGCAGCGACGATGGCGCGACTCCGGAGAACAGGTGATAGAGGGCCAGCATCGAGTGCGTCTTGCCCCCGCCGAAGTTGGTCTGCAGTTGCACCACCGGATCGCCGTTGCCCTGCGTCAGACGCTCGATGCCGCCGATCAGGAGCTTCTGCAGACTCTCGGTCGGATATGTGCGGCGAAAGAACTCGACCGGATCTCGGTACTCGTCGCTGCCTTCGTTGAGATGAACCTGCCACAGGTCGGCTGCGAACTCTGCCTGCTGGAAGCCTCCGCTAGCCACGTCCACGTGCGGAGTGACGACCTCCCGCCAGGGCTTGAGCGACTCGGCGGCTGCAGGTTCGATCAATGAGCCTCCGGCGCGGCGTGTGGCGCTGCGCGTTTGCTCGTCGATCACCAGTAGGCGAAGCTCCTGCCGCATCTTCGCGACCTCTGCGGCCTGCTCGGCTGAAATGGCGGTCAAAAGACGAGCAGCAGTGTCGAGCGCCCGTTCGGTGTCGTCGCCCGTGAATTGCTCCTGGTGCGCCCACTTGTTCCTGGCGTCGCGTAGCTCGCTGACATGCGACCGCTCGACGTGGCCCAACACCTGTGCGAACACATCGCCCCAGGCACGGGTCGACATCAGACCGAGCAGCGCGGCGGCATCCCACTCGCGAATCGGCCGATCCGTGCGCAGTTGCCGGTCGTTGAAGTAGAGACGCGCCTGTTCATCTGCGCGCTTGCGATGCACACGGACAAACTCCCGCTCGACGAATGGCCCGAGGCCTTCCTTGAGCAAATCCAGCGCTTTGCCGACCCGGTCTCGATTGGTGATTGCCATGACTTCGCTCTAGTTGATCGCGCCGCGACGCTCAAACTCCGCGGCGACGAAATCGTAGATGGTTCCAGCGACATCTATCGCCCGCCGGGCGTCTGCCTCCGTGGGAGCTGGAACGGCATCGGGGTATCTCGCAGTCTCGACCAGTCGTGTGAGATGCGAGAGATCAGCGGTGGAGACAATCGAAACCGCAGTCGGGGGCCACAAGTCAGCGATGATGTGCGTCTTCGGCGCCAACGGGCGGTCCACCAGGACTACCGCTTTGAGCGCCTTCTCCGCTGACTGCTGGGCATACCAGCAGGCGTGACGGGGACTGAAGTCCACGCGCTCATGGAACATCCTCGCCGCCCGCAAGTCCTCCTCGGCGTAGCCAAGCCAACGCTCCGGGTCCTGGGGTTCAGGCTCACCCCCGTTCATAGAGCATGCGGCTTTCGCTGAGATCGAAGTGGGGCGGAACTCCCCCGAGCTTCTGATAGCGCTCAAACTGCTCCGGCGTCACAACGCGGAACAACGCGCCGAAGCCGGTCTTGGAATGCGCGCCCATGATTTCGGTGACCTTCTCCCGGTACTCCCATTCGCCGTCCAGCACGACGAGGAAGTTGGCCTCGTGCCAGACCCGCTGGTCGCCGGACATCAGGACATCAAGCAGGTAGACCTTCTCAGGGTCGAACTGCTCAACGAGTTCATCCACCATCTGCTGCATGGAGACTTCGGGTGATGACGTGGTGACCATGGCGCGGCTCTCCGTCTCGGTTAGGCCAATCCTACTCCTCCGCGAACTCCAGGCCGGCCTGACGGGCGGTGGTGGAGGGGAGTTGGGCGAGGCGCATGATCTCCGACCAGGATTGGACCAGGGCGTTGTACTGGCGGGCGTCCTCGGCTCTCTTCTTGCGATCGCTGACGACGTAGAGGCGGTAGGCGAGGTCTCGAGCGGTTTCGGCCTGGGCGCCGAGCGCGGCGGCGAGTTCGGCGGCAGCCGGCTCGCCCTCCGACTCCAGAAGGCGGATCAGGTGGTGTGTCATCTCCCATACGGTCAGGCGCGAGTCGCTGGCGGCGTCCCAGTCTTCGGCGAGCTCGGACGGCCGGTAGAGGCGGACCCTGCCGCGCCTCGACTCAATCACGCCGGCCTGTACGAGGCCCTCGGGGCTGGTGTTCTTGGCCTTCGAGAGCTGCTCGGCGTCGCCGAACTCACCCTCGTCGAAGCCGTGCTGCTCGAACTAGGTCAGAGCCCATCGTGAGTCGGCGTCGAAGTCGCCCTCCTGCTCGGCCAGCACCTCGTCGAGCGTGGCGTTGATCAATGCCAGCGCGTCACGCACGGTCATCGCCGAGCCGTCGGCGTTCAGCACCTCGCGGTACTCAGTGAAGATGCGCATCCCCGGCCCGATCGACGCCTGGGCGAGGTCGACGGGTGCGATGTTGGAGCGTTGGAGGTGGGAGAGATCGTCCGGGAACTCGGATCGGAGGCGGTCTTGAAACTCTCGTCGCGTTGAAGTGAGAGCATCGTTCGGGCGAGTGCGGCAGACGAGCACGATGCTGGAAGCGAGGGCGTTGCTGCCGACATCTCGGATCCTGCCCGGTCTCTCTGTCCGAATCGGCCAAGTTGCCGTAATCGCATGTCCAGACTCGATCGTTGCACCTAGGAACGTCTCCCATCCGCTACTCGATATCCCATCTTGCGCCATCTCTGCCTGTTTGTAGGCGTAGTAGATCGACAGTGGGTAGTCCGGAAACGAGTTGGTACTGAGTCTGGCCAGAGCTTTCGACATCCCCGTGAGGAAGAAGTCATCGGCTTCCTCCTTGCTCGCGTGCCGGAACGGCGTCGCTATCAGTTCCTCGTCTTTCGGAATGGTCAGTCTCGCGAAGAGGCCGGGCACCGTCTGTCGTAGTGTCCGGCGAAGCCAGACATAGAAGAACTCAGATAGGTCGGCGTATCCAATGTTGTCGTAGTAGGGCGGGTCGGTCGAGATGATTGGGGCCGATGGTGTGGTGCCCTCACTGGCAAAGTCAGAGGTACCTGCGGCATCAGACTGGTACGCCGTGCCACTGTTACCAAGGGCGGGGAAAGACGCAACGGCTTTGGCGATCAACTGGACATTGCCTATCCAGTTTCTGGTGGAGTTGGATAGGGGATTGACCTCGGCATAGTCCCAGACCATTGATATGGCTTGACGGGTAAAAGTCGGGGCGACTTTTTCGCCCCGACATTTCCACCACGCGATTTTGGAGGTGCTATATGCTGCCATACTGGCTGCAAACGCCAGAAAAAATTTTATCGCGTGGGCGAACGCCGACGAGCCGACGCCGCCCTCAGAG
>VXTH01000129.1:0-4025 GCA_009837565.1 Chloroflexota bacterium
GGAACAGTTACCGCAGACCACCGACAGGCACATGATCACGTGGTCGCCGGACTTGAACTGTTGAACCAGCTCGCCGACTTCCTCGACCACGCCTGCGGCCTCGTGGCCGAGAATGCCGGGCGCCTGGAAGGGGTAGAGACCCTCGACGAAATGCAGGTCGGAATGGCAGACGCCGGAGGCGGCCGTCTTGACCAGTACCTCACGCGGGCCGGGCTTCGAAACGTCTACGTCTTCGATTGTCAAATCCTGATTGGGGCCGTGGAAGACGGCGGCTTTCATCGCGACATCCTTTCTGGGCACGGCGCGCCGATGCGCCGTTGCGCTGCGCAGTCTAGGGCGTCGGGGCGTCGGCGTGTGAAGTGGTGCCGGGAGAGGGGCGCGAACCCACACGGCCTGTCGGCCAGCGGATTTTAAGTCCGCCGCGTCTGCCAATTTCGCCATCCCGGCGCGTCCTGTGACGATATCGAAGATTCAGCGCTCCGTCGTGACGCTGATTGAAGTGCCATCAGTGGCGAGGCTGATGTCGCCATGCTCGGCGGTAAGCAGTGAGGTGGCCCCCACGGCAGCGAGCGACGTCAGAACCTCGTCGTGAGGGTGTCCGTGTGGATTGTCGGCACCTGCGCTGAGAATGGCCAGCGTGGGCCGGACCGTTTCGAGGAACAGCATCGAGGACGAGAATCGGCTGCCCTGGTGGGCGACCTTGAGCACGTCGGCGCGGAGTTCGCAGGGCTGGGAAACGTTCGCGCAGGGATGCCGGACCAGGTCAAGTTCCTGTTCAACGTTGATGTCCCCGGTGAACAGGAACGCGGCATCGCCGTAGCGCGCGCGGATCACGATCGAGGTGGAGTTCGGATTGTCCTGATACTCCTCAGGCAATCCGCGAGCCGGAGGCCAGAGCACATCGAGCGTGAGCGGGGAGGCTCCCGCTAACTCAATCTGACGGCCGGGTTCTGCCTCAATCCTGGGAATGTCATGGTGTTCGAACAGGTCGACCAACCGGCGCCCGAATGCAGTCCGCTGGACGTAGGCACTGAGTAAGACCTGCCCGACGTCATAGTGCTCCAGCACGGCCCACAACGCCTCCCCGTGGTCGGACTGCGGGTGCGTGATGACGACGAGATCGATCCGCCGAGAGTTTGTCGGCAGATGTGAACGCAGCGCGGCAAGGGTGTCGTGCGAACGCTCACCGGTGTCGATCAGCACCGAGCCTCCCGCTGGCGTGACCAGCAAGGCCGAATCTCCCTGGCCAACGTCGAGAAAGTGAACGTGTAGCCGGTCCGCATGCTCACTGGTGGCTGACAACCAGAGCGTCGCGGCGACGGCCGAAGCGATGCCGCACACGACGACCTGTCTGATGCAACCCCTGAGCTCCGGGATCGCCTCAAGTCCAATGCGGCCGAGTAATGCGGTGGCCTTCGCTACATCTCTGCTGTCGGAGGTCCTGGTCCAGCGGGCGACCCGCTCGCGGTGTGTTCGAAGCGACGCGACCAGGATGGCGGCATAGATCAGGAGGAGATGGACGTGTCCGAACCCCTGCACGGTGGTGCCGGCGCCCGGAAGCTGGGCAACCTCCTCGGCGACGAACACCAGCCAACGCAGCGGGAGCCAGGCGAGCGGCCAGGCGATGATCGCCGCCAGACCATCGGACACAAGGCCAACCACCGCCGTGAACGCGGAACCCAGCATGATCCAGCTGAACAGCGGTGTGACCGCCAGGTTCGCCGCCAGACCAATCAGGGAGGCACGCTCGAAGTGCAGCGCGATCAACGGCATCGTGGTCAGCGTTGCCACCAGGGTGACCAGGGCTGCGTCGCGGACCGCGCCTGAGAGTCCCCGTTGGCCGCTGAGGAAATCGTGTGAGATCGTCGGCATCAGGATCAAGATGCCAAGCGTCCCAGCCAGCGTCAGTTGGAAGGACAAGTCGAGCAGGACCGGAGGTTCAAGAGCGACCATCAGCGCGGCGGTCGCACCAACGGCGTATAGCGCGGACGAGCCTCGACCCAGCAGATGCGACGAGGCGAATACGACGGCCATCCACATCGCCCGCTGAACCGGCGGGTCGGGACCGATCAACGTCCCGTACGACAGGGCTGCCAGGATGGCCAGCAACGCGGCCCCGCGCCGACCAACCAGCCAGGCCGATGCCGCCATCACCATCGTGATCAGCAGGGTCAGATTGCTTCCGGAGATCACGATGAGATGGGACAGCGAGGTGTCGTTGAGCTCGGAACGCAACTCGGGATCAATCGCGTCGCTGCGACCGGTCACGATCCCCTGGGCAATGCCCGAGAGCGGAGGTGGAAGCGAGTTGCGGAGGCTGACATCGAGCGCCTCGCGAGCGTCGGCGGCCAGTGAATGCCGCCAACCGATGTCAGCCTGGCCAAGTTGTCGAAGGCTTCCGGCGCGAACCAATCCGCTGGCCGCAATACGTTGACTAGACAGCCATTGCAGGTATTCGTCCTCTGATTCTGAAGTTGGCGTCAACACCGCTTCCAGGGCGATGCGATCTCCGTACTCGATGACCTGTGGATCAGGAATGTGCAGCCGTACGCGATCACAAATACGGCGCTGGTCTGTTCCAACCTCAATCGTCTCGGCATCCAACAGCAGTCGGATTCCTGTGCTGCGAAACTGCGGCTCTTCCGCTACAACGCCGGTGAGGCGCACAGTCTGACCGGCCAGATCCGCTGCACCGAGGCTGTCGGCGGGCAACCTGGTCTCGGCGGCCCGCCAGTAGCCAGCCCCCAATACAACGGGTGAGAGCAGGATCAGTGCCAGATGCAGGCGTCGGCGTTTGGGGACGGCACGAATCCTGGCGCTCGAGGCAATCGCAAACGCGACCACTCCTGCAAGCGCAATCGCGACGGTCCAGATGGCCGCCTCCGTCAATGCCAGGGCGGCGCCGAGGCCCAACGCCAGCGCCCAGTGCAGGAGCGGAGGCTGGTACGGCAGCCTCATGCCCTGCAACCAGCGCGCTGCTGACCTAATCGCCGGCGACATACACCGTTGCGAACTCCGTGATCGCCAGCACTTCCGACGGCCGCAGAATCCCGCGATCAACCAGGTCGGCGAGCGAGACGAACGGTTGCTCGGAGCGGACCAGGACAATCGCTTCGGCCCGGCGATCACCGATCCCGGGAAGCGTCGAGAGTTCGGCAATGGTTGCCGCGTTCAGATCGATCAACGCCGGGCGCGCCTCGGTCGGCAACTGAGCGGCTCCAACAACAGGATCGATCTGCGATTGGGGCTGCTGCACCGCGAGACTGCCTAGCGCGCCCAGAGCCATCGCGACGGCGAACAACAGCGGCAGCCAGCTTGCCGACCTGCGCCGCAGGTTTGGCCATCGAGACCTGGCGTCTCCATCGACCCGCTTCGGCGGCCCAGGTGGACGAATCTCCAACCTGATCGGCATCTCACCTCCTCGTGATCTGAACTGGCCCCATGGACGGTAAGACATTAAACGAATCAGGTGAGCAACGCGAAATCCGCAAGGCTACATTTGGATTTGAAAGGTGGTTGCTGCATGTCTCGCTCCGTATTGAGCGTTTGCGATCTCTCGGCGGAAGAAATCACCGAGGTCGTGGATCGTGCGTTGATGACGAAGCAGCAGACCGAACATCGGGGCTCGCAACTCTCCGGCAAAACGGGCTTGCTGATCTTCCAGAAGCCCTCGTTGAGGACCCGCGTGTCGTTTGAACTCGCCGTGACCAATCTCGGCGGTCGGGCGCTATACCTGTCGCCGCCCGAGGTCGGCCTCGGCGACCGAGAGTCGCCGGAAGACGTGGGCGGCGTGGCCGGTCGCTATTGCGATCTGATCGTCTGCCGCACGTTCGACCAGACCAATCTCGACCGACTGGCTGCGTCATCAGGGGTCCCGGTCGTCAATGCGCTGAGCGATTGGGAACACCCGTGCCAGGCGCTGGCCGACGTGCTGACGATCCGTGAGCATGGCGGTACTGCCGGCCGCACGCTGGCCTACGTCGGCGACGGGAACAACGTCGTGCGCTCGCTGGTGATAGCAGCGG
>VXTH01000301.1:0-4015 GCA_009837565.1 Chloroflexota bacterium
CTACAAACCTAATCTGGATTGATGGCGAGCTCCGATCTTCCGCTGTCCGGCTCAGTCGTCATTGACCTGAGCGACGAGTGCCTCTGCCTCGGCGCGCGCTGGCTCTCCGACTTCGGCGCAGACGTGATCCGCATTGAATCGTCCTCAGGCGATCAACTGCGGATTGACGGACCACATCTGGACGACCGCGCAGACGTCGAGAGTGGACTCCGACATCTGCTCTACAACGCCGGCAAGCGAAGCCTGGCGCTCAACTTCGACGCTCCCGGCGCGTGGGACCTGATCGAACGGCTTCTCGACGCCGCGGATGTCATGCTCGCGCCGCTTGACAAGTCGGTCGAGGCACGCCGCATCTTCGATCGTGAACGGCTACAGCGCATCCATCCTCATCTCGGCGTGATCGACGTGGTCACCCGACGCGGCGGCGAGGATCTGCCGGCGTCCGACATCGTCGGCGTCGCAGCCGGCGGCCTGATGCAGGGTCTGGGTTTCCCCGACGTCGCTCCCGACTATCCGGCCGGCAAGCTGGCCTACAAGCAGGCCAGCCAGGTCGCCGCCGCGACCGCTGCGGCGATGCTCTACGACCGTCGGAACGGCGTCCGGGCGAGTCACGCGTACATCTCGCTGCAGGAAGCGATTCTCTCGACCACGATTCACTTCGCCAACGAGAACATGTGGCGGCAGCTCGGTGAGAAGGCGTTCCGGCCCGGCGGCAACATCTCATCGCTGGTGCAGTCCAGGGACGGCAAGTGGCTCACGCTCGGCATCACACCGAATACGCACGCTCGCTGGGCGGCGTTCGGTCAGTGGCTCAAGGAGCGAGCCGGCTACGACGGCATCATCGGGGCTGACTATCCGGGCGACATTTACATCCCCGAGTGGGGCGGCGAGACGCACCGAGCGCTGCAACGCGCGTGCGCGTCGTTGGACCGAGAGGAACTCTGCTACGAGGGACAGTCCCGCGGTTTCCTCGCCGTGCCGGTCAACTCGGCTCGCGACATCGTCGAGGATCCGCACCTGCATGAACGCGGCGCGTTTCTCTCGGTCGAGCATCCGCAGTTTGATCGCCAGATTGATCTGCCTCGGTTGCCAATTCACTCGACGGGGTATGAGCCGGTGGGTCGGCCTGCTCCGGAGCTGGGAGCGGACTCGGCGGACGTACTGTCGGAACTGCTTGATTTTGAAGCATCCGAGTATGACGAGCTAGTCGAAAGCGGCATGGTTACGGGACGAAACCGCCGTGCAACTGCTGCGGCCAGAACCCCCTCAGCCGCTTCGCGGCAGCTCCCCCCAGAGGGGGGAGCAAATGGAACCCAGCCGCGGCAATCGCTACACCGAGATGATCTGCCGCTCAAGGGCATTCGAGTCATCGACTTCTGCTGGCAAGCAGCGGGACCTCTGACGACTGAACTGATGGCCAATCTCGGCGCGGACGTGATCAAGATCGAATCCGACGCCAGGATTGACACCCTTCGCGTCGCGCTGCCTGCATACGATCCGCCGACGATTGAAACCGGCGCGTTCTTCCAGGACTGCAACACCGACAAACGCAGCATCAATCTCAACCTCGGCGCTCCCGACGGATTGCGCGTCGCCTATGACCTGATTCGCGAAGCCGATGTTGTGACAGACAACTTCACAGGCGGCGTGATGAAGCGACTTGGTCTCGGATTCGACGACTTGAAGAAGATCAACCCGCGCATCGTCGTCTGCAGTCTGCCCGTGATGGGCACCTGGGGACCGAAGGCGTCGTGGAAGGGGATCGGCAACAGCGTCGTCGCACTCTGCGGTCTGGCCGGTCACACCGGCGCCGCCGATCGGAAGCCGACCGGCGTGCTGCTGCACACCGATTTCACGCTCGGACCGCTGGCCGCGACGGCGATCCTCTCCGCGTTGATCCAACGCGACCGCACCGGCGTGGGCCAGGAGATCGAGATTCCTCAGTACGAGGCCGGCATCCACCTGCTCGACACCGAACTGATTGAGCAGCTTGCCAACGGCACACTGACGGAGCGCCGAGGCAATCGCTCGCCTGAAATGGCGCCGCACGGTCTCTTCCGCTGCGCCGGCGACGATCGTTGGCTGGCGCTGAGTGCCCGGAACACGATCGACTGGCTGGAGATTTGCCGTGTGATCGGCCGCGATGATCTGGCCTCGCGCGACGATCTCCGCTCGCTGGCCGGCCGACAGGCCGCCGAAGACGAGATCGAAGCGGCAATCACCGAGTGGACCTGCACACAGGACGTCTGGCAGGCGACGCAAAGATTCGTCGACGCCGGCGTTCCGGCAGGACCAAACGAGGACATCGAAGACTTGGTTGAGACCGATCCGTCAATGACGGGCTTCTTCCACGAGTTCGATCACCCGGTCGGGATCAAGTTCATGGCCCAGAATCAGCCGTTCCTCTGGAACGGCCAGCGCCTGGCCATCCATCGAGCTCCGTTCTTCGGAGAGCACAACGAACAGGTCTACAGACAGGAACTCGGTCTGAGCCAGGATGAGTTCACCCGGCTACTTGTCGACGATGTGATCCGCTAGGCCCACGGATCGATGATCACTTTGCAGCCGCGCTGGTTGAAGGCGGTCTCGTAGGCTTCCTGCGCCTCGTCCAGGCTGAAGCGGTGGGTGATCAGCTGCTCGACCGGCAGGCCCTGCTGGACCAGCTCGAACAACTCCAGCATCTCGTGCGGCGCGACGCTCCAACTGCCGATCAGCGTCAGTTCCTTGGGCAGCAGGTGACCGGCCACGGTGATCGGCGTGGGACGTGGTACCGGGCCGTCGGGCGTCTCGTCGAACTTGAGGCCAATGAATCCAACGCGACCGCCGACCCTGACCGCGTCGACGCAGAGCATCTGGGGTTCGGTGTAACCGGTGAAGTCGAGCGCCACATCAGGCCCGCGACCGTCCGTCAGTTCCATGATCCGCTCAAGCGCGTCTTCTGAGACAGGATCGATTGCGACATCGACGCCATATTCGCGGGCCATGCTGCGCCGGAACTCGGCCGGTTCCGTGGCGATCACCCGTGCCCCGAGCCGCTCGCAGATGATCGCAGCGGAGGCACCCAGAGGACCCAACCCGGTGATCAACACCGTGTCGAATCCATTCACCCCCAACCGGCGAATCGCTCGATACGGCGTCCCCACCGCGTCGACCAGGATCGAGCCGATCTCGAAAGGAACGTCGTCGGGCATCGGGATGCAGTGCGTGTCGGGACGCGAGATGTACTGCGTATGCGTGCCCAGGTACTCCTCGCCTCCTTCGGTCAGATCCGTGCAGAGCAGCCAGAGACCCTGGTGACAGTACCAACATTGACCGCATTGCTCGCCCATGTGGGCAATCACCGCGACGCGCGTCCCCTCCGCAATCCTGGCTGCCGGGCCGGTCTTCACGACGACCCCGGCCGCCTCGTGTCCTGAATTGTACGAATGGGAATTGAAGTCTCGCTCGCCGTGCCGGTAGCTGCGAAGCTCGGTTCCGCAGATCGTGCTGGCGATCACCTTGACAATCACCCAATTGTCACGCGGTTCAGGTTCCGGGACCTCAATCACTCCCACTCGCGAATCGCCGTACATTTCCACGATCTTCATGACGGTCCTCGAATCCAATCAACTCCATCCAGGTGGCTTCAGTACCACTTGTCCTTGTCGACGACGTTAACGAATTCGCGACCCTCAACGAGACGGCGCGCGTTCTCCAGGACCAGCTCGAAGCGTCGCTCGGGAATGTTCTCCGCATCGGCGACCGCGATGTGCGGCGTCAGGATCACGTTCTCAGCCTGCCAGAGCGGATGACCCTCCGGCAACGGCTCAATCTCGTACACGTCGAGTCCCGCGCCGGCGATCAGACCCTCGTCCAATGCAGCAACCAGATCATCGAGCTTGCACGTCATTCCGCGCCCGATGTTGATGAAGTACGCGGAGCGCTTCATCAATGCGAACCGCTCCGCGTTCCACATGAACTCGGTCTCGGGCGTGTGCGGAACCGTCGTGACGATGAAGTCGGCCTCGGGCAGACG
>VXTH01000103.1:0-3948 GCA_009837565.1 Chloroflexota bacterium
GCCCAGGATCACGGCGGCGAACAGTGGCAGGAGCAGCCGGAACCCGGCGTCGAATCGAACTTCCGCCTGCAGACCGAGCATCACGCCGGCCAGCGCCCCGAAGATCCCGGCAATGATCCAGGTCCCCACGCGGATCCGGTTGGTATCGATGCCGGAGGCCTCCGCCAGGCCGGGATTGTCGGCCGTGGCTCGCATCGCTTTGCCAAACCGCGTGCGATAGAGCAGCCAGTAGAGCAGCACGGCCGCCAGAAACGTGACGCCCACAATGAAGAACTGATCGGGCTTGACCCTGATCCCGCCCAGGATCTCGATGGCCGGGTGGATGCCAGGCGTGAAGCGGAAGTTGGACGGCCCCCAGATCAGCTGGATCACCGCGCGCAGCATGATCGACATGCCCAGCGACGCGATCGCGAACACGAAGAAGCCGCCGCCCGTCACCCGCAGCCGGCGGAAGACCAGGCGCTCGAGCACGACCGAGATCAGCGCGACGCCGATCATCGCCACCAGCAGTCCGACCACCAGTCCCCAACCGAACGACAGCGAACCGAATCGACCGCCGGCGAAGCCCAGATTGGTGCCCTCGGACGAGACGACGAAGAAGGCGAGGAACATGCCCCAGCCCATCTTGTCGCCGTGGGCGAAGTCAGCGATGCCGAGTACACCGAAGACCAGCGTCAATCCCATCGCCCCCAGCGCGATGATCGAGCCGACAATGATTCCGATCGTGACCAGTTGCGCGATTTCTATAGCGCCGACCCTTCTTCGATCGTGAACCCCTCACCCTCCGCCTGGCCGAGGAAGGCTCGCCCAACCTCGGAACTGGTCAGCATCTCCGTTCCAGTGCCCTCGAGCGCAATCTCACCGTCGACCATCACGACCGCACGGTCCGACCAGACCAACGCCTCAGTCGCGTTCTGCTCGACCATCAACATGCCGACTCCCGACATATGGATCTTGTAGATCCGGGCGAACAGCTCTCCTCTCGCCGCCGGCGACAGCGCAGCCGTCGGCTCGTCGAGGCAGAGCATGACCGGATCGAGCATCAGCGCCCGAGCCATCGCTAACATCTGCCGCTGACCGCCCGAGAGCCTGCTGGCGCGCTCGTTCGGCCGGCTCTCGAGGTCAGGAAACATGGCGAGGACTTCGACAATCCGCTCGCGCAGACCGCTGTTGCGCATGTAGCCGCCCATTTCGAGGTTCTCGCGGATCGAGAGCGAGGTGAACACGTTGTCGACCTGCGGCACGTAGCCGACGCCCGATGCAATCATCCGCGGCGTCGACCAACCTCTCACATCCTGGCCCGTGAACCAGCGCCGGCCGCGCTCAAACGGCAGCGCGCCGACCACCGCCTTGAGCAGCGTTGATTTTCCCGCCCCGTTTGGGCCGATGATCGTCAGGATCTCATCGCGGTAGAGATCGATGCCGACCTCGTGAATGATGTCGATCCCGTCGACGTAGCCGCCGCTGAACGCCTCGACCTGCAGCAACGGACGACGCTCGGTCATGCGCTGCGTGCCGTTCGCTGCCCGCTCAGATACGCGGCCTGGACCTCCGGATTGGCGAGCACATCCTCGGGCGCGCCCACATCCAGCACGCGTCCCTGGGCCATCACCACCACCGGATTGCACAGCTGGCGGATGAAATCGAGGTTGTGTTCGATGATCAGGAAGGTCAATCCCAGTCGTTCGCTCAAGTCGCGAATGTGGTCGGCCAACCGCCGGATCAGGGCCGGATTGACGCCGGCGCTGGGTTCGTCCAGCAGGATCATCTTCGGTTCGGCCATCAACGCGCGGGCCAGTTCCAGGAGCTTGCGCTGACCGCCCGAGAGCGCGCCGGCGCGGATGTAGGCCTGGTGCCCAAGCTGGGTTTGCTCCAGCACCTCGTGAGCGCGCGCTTCCAGACGCTCCTCCTCCCGCCGCACCTGGCCGGGCAGCAGCAAGGTGCGCCAGGGCGACTCACCCGACTGCTCCTCGCCGGCCAGCATCAGGTTCTCAAGGACCGTCATCGTTTCCAGTCCCTGGGGGATCTGGAACGTTCGCACTAGACCTCGGTCGAACATCCGGTGCGGCGGGAATCCGGTGACGTCTTCGCCGGCGAACGAGACCAGTCCGCCGTCGGGCTTCAGGAATCCGGCGACGCAGTTGAAGGCGGTAGTCTTGCCGGCGCCGTTGGGCCCGATCATGCCGGCAATCGCCCCTGTCTCGATCTGAAACGTCGCCTGGTCGCAGGCGCGCAGGCCGCCGAAGTGCTTGTCCAGCTCACGGACATCGAGCAATACGTCCATCAGGCGGGCCTAGCCAGGCGGCCAGGACAGTTTGCGCCCGCCGAGCACGTGCAAATGCAGATGCGCCACCGTCTGACCGGCATCCTCGCCGACATTCACCACGACACGCCAGCCGTCTTCCTCCAGCCCCTCCTGCCGGGCGACGATCTGGGCCGCCTGCATCAGGTGGCCCAGGAGCGACGGGTCGGCCTGGTCCGCTTCCTGCAGTCCGCAAATTCCGGCGCGTGGGATCACCAGCACGTGCGTCGGCGCCTGCGGATTCAGGTCGCGAAAGGCCAGGCACCGCTCGTCTTCGTAGACGATGTCCGCCGGAATCTCACCGCGAACGATGGCGCCGAACACCGTGTCCGACGAGCGTTCAGCATCTCGGGATGCGTCACTCACAGTTCACCCTCCGGGGTGTTCGATGGCAAACGCAGGGTAGCCTGTGCGCATGTCAGACGGCGTCAGCCCGGTCAACCTGGTCAATCTGGTTCTGGTCCGGCACGGCCAGAGTCAGTGGAATCTTGAGAACCGCTTCACCGGCTGGATCGATGTGCCGCTGACCGAACAGGGGGTCGCCGAAGCGCACAGCGCCGGCCGGCAGATTCGCGAAGCGGGCATCGAATTCGACGCCGCCTGGACCTCGGTGCTCAAGCGCGCGATTCATACGCTCTGGATCGTCCTCGACGAGATCGACGCGCCCTGGCTGCCGGTCCATCGCGACTGGCGGCTAAACGAGCGCCACTACGGCGGGCTGCAGGGTCTGAACAAGGCCGAGACCGCCGCCAAACATGGCGACGACCAGGTCCACATCTGGCGACGCTCATACGACATCCCGCCGCCGCCGCTGGACGGTGATCATCCCGATCATCCGCGCTTCGATCGCCGCTATGCGCAGATTCCCGCCGCCGATCTGCCGGCCGCCGAGTCGCTCAAACTGACCCTCGAACGGGTCATGCCCTGCTGGCAGTCGCAGATCGCGCCCGCATTGCAGAGCGGCCAACGCCTCCTCATCGCCGCCCACGGAAACAGCATCCGCGCGATCGTCAAGCACCTGGATTCCGTCTCGGACGATGAGATCACTCAGCTCAACATCCCCACCGGGATGCCGCTGGCCTACTCGCTCGACGGCGACATGAACGTGCTCGACCGCCGCTATCTCGCCGGCGAAGAGGCCGCAGCCGAAGCCGCCGCAGCCGTCGCCGCCCAGGGCCGGTCGTCACGTTAACTCGTCATACCCGCGCTTGCCGCGGGTATCTCGAAGCTTCCGCAAGGGGCTCAATCCACGTACATGGCGTACTACGCCGTCACTGCTTCCCGATACTGACGCACGGCGTCGATGTGGGCGTCAATGTCCGGCAGACCGGCGTTCATCGTGGCGATCGAGATCGCCGTGGCGCCCATGTCGACCCAGCTCTGCGCGTGCGACACCCAGAGCTCAGGGTTGCCGCCCCGGAACTGCGCCTGCGGTTCCATCGGGAAGCTGTCCGGATCGCGGCCGTTGTCGGCCAGGTAGCCGCGCAGCGTCTCAACCATCGCGGCCGAGTCCGGGTTCGGCGGCCCGACCGGGAACCAGCCGTCGCCGATCTTCGCCGTGCGGCGCAGTTGCAGATCGTGGCCGCCGCCGAACCAGACCTCAACCGGCTTGGTCGGCCGCGGCTCAATCCCCGCGGACTTGACGG
>VXTH01000145.1:0-1113 GCA_009837565.1 Chloroflexota bacterium
TGGGGGAGAAGTCGGCGATGCGCTGGGCGATGCGGGCGAGCTGGGGCAGTTCGCGGGAGAGCGGCGCGATCTGATTGCGCGAGTGTCGGGCGGTGCGCAGGAGAATGGCGATTTCGAGGATGTCCGGTGTCGGGAGGACGGCGGAGCGGGAGGCGGCGAGGAGCGACCCTTCGATCTCGGGGGCCTGTCCCATGTGGAAGTGGGGCTTGAGCCGGGAGAGCGCTTTCGCCTCGGCGGTGGCGGCCAGGCGGCGGCGCACCTCTTCGGCGTCGGAGCTGGGGCTGAGTTTGAGGGCGAGGTCGCGGCCGCCGGGCGATCCGCAGAGGCCGGCGAGGCGCTCGATGATCTTGGGGAACTCGAGGACGGCGATGCTCTTGGCGTCCATGATCAGTGGTGTTCCGGGGTCGTATCCACCAACGCGGTGACATAACCAACGCCCCAGGGATGCTCCGAGCACAGGATACGCGGGTTTGCACCCAACTCCTGCATGGCGCCCATGAGGATCAGGGTGGGGGAGACGACGGATTCGTCAACGTCGCGACGGAGGGACTCGTCGATTGCTATCAGCGCCTCGTGATCCCAGTTGGTGAGGGCGGTTTCGTAGGTCCGCTGGACTTCTTCGCCAAGGGGATGACTGCCTCGGGGTGAGTCCTCGTTGAGGCGGTGCACGGCGTCGCCGGAGGCAATGACGGCAGTCGGCTCGTCGAAGGCTGCGAGCGCCTTGCCAATGGTCTGGCCCAGCCGGTAGTGGTCGGCGGGTGATCGGAAGCTGATGCTGACGACGCCGATGGTCGGCGGCAGGGCGTCTCCGAGCAAGGTGATTGGGACTCCGACCGAGTGGTCGGATTGTTCCCAGATGCTGGTTTGCGTGAGGGGGAGGTCTGCGGCTTCGGCTGCCGCGACGAGGAGCTGCGCCATCTCCTGATCGACTGCGTGTTCAAATGTGAGGCCGGGATGGCTGAAGCGCTCGAAGTTGCCGGAGAGGTCGGCGCCGAGGGTGTGGAATCGGTTGAGGGTGACGATTCCGTGGGTGGAGATCAGGAGGAGTCGCTGGACGTCGAGTTCTTTAATGCGAACAGCGATGGTTGCGTATTCGTTCAACGTGGCCTGCAC
>VXTH01000145.1:1123-3947 GCA_009837565.1 Chloroflexota bacterium
GGCCTGCACGTGGACCTCGCGTCCCTGCGCGATCTGCGGCAGGAGGATGGGCGGATGCGGGAGGACCGCGCCGAGGACGATCACGCGTTGCCGCCGAACAGTTGCTGGAGGGCGGCGATCACTTCAGCGTCCTCGCCGGGCAGGACCGTGCGCGGGTCGAGGATCAGACGGTCGTGTTCGACGCGGGCGATGATTGGGACTGTTCGTACGCGGAGCTGCCTGGCGGCGTCGGTGGGATGTGGGTGCGGCAATGTCCAGACGAATGTTGGGCGGGTCTCGGCAGGGAGCGAGCCGCCGCCGATGGCGGATTCGGCGGGCTCGACGTCGCCGGCGTCGACGCTGGAGCGCCATGTCTCGGCGCGCTGCCGGAGATGGTCGGGTTCCGCCGCGATCATGCGCCAGATTGGGACGGTGTCGACGGCTTCACCGAGGAGGTAGTGCTGCAGTGTGGCGCTGAGTCCGGCGATGGCCGCCTTGTCGAGTCGGAGGACGCGCATCACGGGATGGGAGCGGAGCCGGTTGACCGCGGCTTGCCTGCCGATGATCAGGCCGGCCTGGGGTCCGCCGAGGAGCTTGTCGCCGCTGAAGAGGACGAGGTCGGCGCCGGCTTCAATGCTGTCCTGCGGTCGTGGTTCGTAAGCGAGCCCGAACTGTCGCGTGTCGAGCAGACAACCGCTGCCGACATCGTCGATCAGCAGCGTCGGGAGTCCCCTCGTGTTCTGGTCGGCGACCTTGCGCAGCTCCGCCAGCGACGGTTCTTCGGTGAAACCGACGATGCGGAAGTTGGAGGAGTGGACTCGGAGGATTGCCGCCGTATCTCTGTGCATGACTGCGGCGTAGTCGGAGGCTCGGGTGCGGTTGGTGGTGCCGACTTCGACAAGGGTCGCTCCGGCGTCTCGGAGAACGTCGGGAATGCGGAAGCCACCGCCGATCTCGACGGCCTGGCCTCGGGAAACGAGCACCTCGCGGCCGGCGCAAAACGCGGCCATGACGAAGTAGAGCGCGGCGGCGTTGTTGTTGACGGCGACGGCGGCCTCGGCGCCGGTCAGGGACTGAAGCAGGGATTCCAGGTGGTTGGCGCGTGAGCCGCGCTCGCCGGCGGCGAGGTCGTACTCGAGGTTGGAGTAGCCGGCTGCAGCTTCGGACATGGCCCGGGCGGCGGCCTCGGAGACCGGCGCGCGTCCGAGGTTGGTGTGAATGACGACGCCGGTGGCATTGATCACTCGGCGCAGGGACGGCTGCAGCTGCCCGTTCAGGGCGTGACGGGCCGACTCGGCGATGTCGGCGGGAGCGAACGCGGTGGCGGCGCCGTAGCCGAGCAACGCACGGGCGCTGTCCAGCTCGGCGCGGACGGCATCGACGACCTGGGATCTGGGCCATTGTTCCAGCGCGGCGCTGAGGGCGGGCTCGGAAAGCACGCGGTCGACGCTGGGCAGAGAGCGCAGTTTGTGCGACAGATCTGAGGGAGTGTCGGATGAGTTCGACATGGTCAAGGTCAGTCGCGCTGATACGATTCGACCAGCGACGAACAGCTCGGTGTTTGGGCGCTCCAATGACACTGGACGATCCAGTGACTCCATTCATCGTAAAGAACGGTGTGAGCTAGCAATGTCCACGAATCTGCGTATTCCCGGTCCGACTCCATGTCCGCCCGAGGTATTGGCCGCTGCCGCCGGCGAAATGATCAATCATCGCGGTCCCGAGTTCGCCGAGTTGCAGGAGCGACTCACGGCGGGCATCCAGCCGTTTTTCGGCACCGACCAGGAGATCCTGCTGATTACGGCGTCAGGCACTGGGGCGATGGAAGCGGCAATCGTCAACACGCTGTCGGTGGGCGACAAGGCGCTGTGCGTGACCGTGGGCTCGTTCGGGGACCGGTTCGGCACCATCGCCGAGCGGTATGGAGCCGAGGTGACGCGTTCCGACATCGAATGGGGCGAGGCGGCGACGCCGGGGCTGATCGCCGAACTGATCCAGCAGGACGAGTACGACGCGCTGCTCATCACGCACAACGAGACCTCGACCGGCGTCACCAACCCGATCGGCGAGATTGCGGCGGCCGTGCGCGAAGTGGCGGACCCGCTGATCATTGCCCATGCGGGGCCGTCGCTGGGATCGGGGGAGATGCGGATGGACGACTGGGGCCTGGACGCGGTGGTGACGGCGTCGCAGAAGGGCTGGCTCTCGCCGCCCGGACTCGCGATGGCGGCGCTGTCGGAGCGCGGCTGGGAGGCAACCAAGACGTCAACGATGCCGAGCTTCTACTTCGACCTGACGACCCACCACGACTACGCCGAGCGCGGTCAACCGCCGTGGACGCCGGCGCTGCCGACGATGTACGCCATGGACGCGGCCTTGCCGATGCTGATTGAGGAGGGCCCGGAGGCGATCTACGCGAGGCACCACCGATTCGCTTCGTGGACTCGCTCGGCCGCGAAGGCGCTCGGCCTCGAGTTGCTGGCTGATGAGCAGTATGCGTCGGACACGGTGACGGCGATCAAGGTGCCCGAGGGGGTGACCGGCTCGGCGGTGACGAAGCGCCTGCGCGAGGATCATGATGTGGTGATCGCCGGCGGCCAGGGCAAGCTGGCGGCGTCGATCTGGCGGATCGGCCATCTGGGCTACCTGGACGAGAGCGAGTTCGCGGCCTGCTTCTCGGCGCTGCAGCAGGCGCTGGTCGCGGAGGGGTTCTCGGCGGCTGAGGGCGCGGTGATTCCCGGGATTGACGGGTAATGAGTGGCTCGGCGGCCCCCTCAGCCGCTTCGCGGCACCGACCCCCAAAGGGGGGCGGTGGGTAATGTGGTGGATACGAATATGGGGAGGG
>VXTH01000322.1:0-3946 GCA_009837565.1 Chloroflexota bacterium
AACATAACCTGCATAGTGCGATCATGAATCGAATTTCGGGCGATTCCTCAGAGTCCCGAGATCGAACTTCAGGTTGCCGAAGGAATCCTGCTCGACATTCCTAATCTCACCCTCGGCGTCCAGATGGCCGATGATCTGAAAGAGATCCACCGTCCGCAGGTCTTCGTCCGAGTGCTCCATCAACATCGTGACCGAGATTCGCTCTCGACGGCCCAAACGCTGCGACTCCGCCAGCAGCGCCCGCCGGACGGTCGCGACATCGGCCAACGTGGCCGCCTCGGCCTGGGCCGCTTCTCGTACTTCATTGAGCGCCGACAGCTTGCGGCGCAAGCCTTCAAACAGTCCCATCTTCGGCCTCCAGGTCAGCGACTCTTCCTTTGGCCAGCGCTTGCTTGACGACTGATTGGCCGTCCGGGTGGCCCGTTTCAATTGTCGCCATTCTCTCTTCAACGACGCGTCCAACTCGCCACAGTGTCGTCAACAGGATGGCAGCCGACTCCCACTCCTCCGTCGATGCGGGCAGTTCGTCCAACGGTGCGTGGCCGCGCGCCAGGATGGTGGCCCGTCGTCCATCCACCGCATCCGAATCGGCGCCGAACTCTTCAATGACCGCTTCGAACTCGTGCTCGGAATGATCAAGCTCCTGGCGGGCCAGGCGCACCGTACCGTGGGCGATGCGGGAGTCGACGTCGTATGGCCGATCGTCGGCCGCTGCGTATGAGGCCTCGAGCGCCGTGTCGAGATCGCCGAGCAACAACGATCTCCAGGCACGGCTGACGTTGTCGTCGGATGTGATCGCTTTGGCCTCGCGTCTGATCTCGGCAACCGACGCCCCAGCACGCAGCAGCCGTTCAGCCTTCTCGATTTCGATGGCTGGCGACTCCGCGCGAGTACGAACACTCACCTGGGAACGGAAACGATCAAACAGGCCCATCGGTCATTCTCCAACGAATTGATAGCGTAGAGGCGTGACGACTCAGAGTGCCCAGCGGCACATCATTCACGCAGACATGGACGCGTTCTACGCATCGGTCGAGCAACGCGATCAACCGGAATTGCGAGGCAAGCCGGTACTGGTGGGGGGTTCGCCTCGCAGCCGTGGCGTCGTCGCGGCGGCGTCGTACGAGGCAAGGGTGTTTGGTTGTCGTTCGGCCATGCCGATGCGCACCGCCGTCCGCCTGTGTCCGCATGCCGAAATCGTCAGGCCACGGTTCTCGCGATATCGGGAGGTGTCATCTCAGATTATGTCGATTTTCCGCGACGTCTCACCTCTGGTCGAGCCGCTGTCTCTGGATGAAGCGTTCATCGATGTGACCCACCGGGTCGACGAGGGCGCCACTCCCGCGGAGTTGGGCCAGTGGATCCGAGATCGAGTCCACCGTGAGACCCAGCTGACCGTCTCTTGCGGTGTCGCGACCAGCAAGTCGGTGGCCAAAATCGCATCCGATCAGGACAAGCCGGACGGCCTGACTGTCGTTCCGCCCGGCCGGGAAGCCGCGTTTCTCGCGCCGCTTTCGATATCCGATCTCTGGGGTGTCGGTCCGAAGACCGCTGAACGGCTGCGTGGGGCGGGACTCGAAACGATTGGCGACCTGGCTGAGCGGCCGTTGCCCTGGTTGGTCGACCGATTCGGCAGCCGCGGTGAGTGGTTCTGGCAACTGGCTCGCGGTGAAGACGATCGTGGCGTGTCCGTGGAGCGGGAAACGAAGTCAATCTCATCGGAGACAACGTTCGCGGAAGATGTGGGCGGCGAAGGGAAACTGTCGACAATTGTGAGCGAACAAGCCAACAATGTGGCGAACCGCCTGACGGAACATGGCATGCGAGCCCGGACGGTGCAGATCAAAATGCGCCTCTCCGACTTCACGACCTTCACCCGGCAGCGCACGCTGTCCAGCCCGACCAACGACTCCGCGCTCATCGAACGGACCGCGCTCGAACTGCTGAGACAACAACTCTCGCCAGTCCGCAAGTTTCGCCTCGTTGGCGTCGGAGTCTCCGGCCTGGAGCAGCGAGGGCTGGAGGCTCAGCTGTCGATGTTCGATCAGTCCGGCGAGCCCAATGTTGAGCCGCCGGAGTCATCCGCTCGACGGGAGCGTCAGCGCGTCGTCGATGAGGCAGTGAGAGAGCTGAATGAGAGGTACGGCGGCGATATCGTCCAATTTGGCGCCGAATCGGGGAGCGCCGAGGAGTCTCGATGATCCATCCACGCGACGCGGCCGTGATTACCTTCGACTGCTATGGCACCTTGATCGATTGGCAATCCGGAGCGCGAGCGGCAATCGACGACATCCCCGAGCTCGGCGCGGTAGACAAGCAGGCATTGGTCGTTCGGCGGTTGGAAGTGGAGTTGGACGTCGAGCACGAGCGCTATCGGCCCTATGACGAGGTGCTCGCCTTGTCAATTCTCAGAACTGCGAAGGAGTTCGGCGTCGACTTGAGCCAGGAGACGGCGGACTACTTTGCCGAATCAATCGCCAAGTGGCCGCCGTTTCAGGACGCTGGCGGATTCCTCAAGCGGCTGGCAACGGTGGGAACTCCAACAGCGATTCTCTCGAACGTCACTAGGGGCAGCCTGGCGGTAAGCGTACGCAAACTGGGAGCATCCTTCGATCAGCTGATCACTGCCGAGGACGTACGCAGCTACAAGCCGGACCACTCCCACTGGCGAGAGCTCTATCGGTCGCGCCAGATCAAGCCAGCCCAGCAACTCCACATCGCCGGATCGATCACACACGACATCCGTCCGGCAGCGGAACTCGGAGCGGCCACCGTCTGGGTACGGCGTGATCATGAACCAATCCCGTCGGATGTTCAGCCGGACCTGATTGTGCAATCGCTGGCGGAACTGGGCGACTACTGGCGGCTGCACTATTCCCGATAGGATCGGCGCAGGAGGTGCGAGATGAAGCTCACCCGGATGTACCAGGGCGAAGACGGGACGTCGCAGTTCGAAGACATTGAGATCAATCTGCATGAGCTCGACATCGGCGCATTCTCCCGCAATCTCCGTCCTGAGCACATGTCGTTCAGAATCTCACCCCCCGATCTCGTTTACGACTGGCACAACGCAACGCAGAAGACCATGATCGTCGTCATCCAGGGCGCTGTGCAGACCCAGGTGTCCAACGGTGAGGTCCGCCGCTTCGGACCTGGCGAGATCTGCTACGCCGAGGACGTGGAGGGCCCAGGCCACCTGACGACCGACATCGAAGGCCCAAGATTGAGTCTGATGGTCTTCTTGCCGGATGATTTTGATGTTCACCATTGGGCCCGTTCGTTCGACGCCTGACAGTGCTATTGGAGTTGCTTCCATGCAAATCACTCGTGTCTACACCGGCGACGATGGTGAATCCCACTTCGAGACCATCGACATCGCCCTAACCGAGAGCCGCTATGGCGAGTTATCCGACATGTTCGACGCGGAAGGCATCGTCTTTCGCACGACGCCTGTTGGCGGTGAACTCGACTTCCACAACGCTCCGCGACGACAGTTCGTCGTCACGCTCAGCGGCACCGTAGAGATCGAAGTCGGCGACGGCACCAAACTGCAGCTGCACGGCGGCGACATCCTGTTGGCCGATGATGTGAGCGGGCGCGGCCACATCACCAGAGACTTGGAGGGACCGCGCCGGAGCCTCTTCATCCCGTTGCCCGAGGACTTCGACGTCGATTCGCTGCGGGCCTAACGGCGACGAGGGTCGGCGACCTGGCCGCTCCAGCGCCAGTAGTGATCGAATGCGGCAATGGTCAGCGCGTGCGTGATCAGGCGGTCGTTGACCAGTCCAGGGATCTCGTCGAGCGGAACGGTCGTCACCTCGATCGCTTCGCTCGAAGTCCCCACGACATGGTCCTCGTCGACGACCCTCGACACATCCTGGGCCAGGTAGGACCAGCAGCGATTCTCCTGCAAGGCCGGATTGGGGTGGACCCAGCCCAACTCGAT
>VXTH01000344.1:0-3933 GCA_009837565.1 Chloroflexota bacterium
AAATCGTGCATGGCGGCGGCGGCGCGGGCACGGCGATCGCGTCGTTCTACCGTTCCGACGGCGCCGTCTCGCGGACCTCCCGCTGTTCGCCCGGCACGCGATCCCAATCGAGTCGGTTGTTGGATGTTGCCGCTGATCGATGCGCCGGCAGGGGCGTTTGCGGCGCCGGCCTGGGCGGTCGGCAGCCGGTCGTCTCGACCACGCTGGCCGCGCCGGCCCTGCGGGCGGGCCGCTCGCTGAGCCCGGTTCGAGCCGCCTCGTCCTCGTCGTGATCCGCGTGCCATCTGCAACCTCCGACGCTGTGGTTACACGTTACGCGGTGTTGCCGAACTCCACCAGTCGGCGTAAGATGTCGCCTACGGCCCCGTGGTGTAGCGGCCTAACACGCCACCCTGTCAAGGTGGAGACCGGCGGTTCGAATCCGCTCGGGGTCGCCACCACAACCCTCTGGCTCTGGACTCCTGTTACCACGTGTTACCACGTGTCGATGTACGGGCGTTTCTTTCCCGTTCTTGTCGGCGTTGGTGGCAGACGATTCAGCCCGTTGACGATCCAGGTCCTGGTTTCGGCGGGATCGATTACGTCGTCGAGGCCACCGCCGGCGGCGGCGTTGACGGCCTTGGCGTTGTCGTAGGCTCGCTCAACCATGTGCTCGTAGGTTTCGATCCGCTCGTCTGCATCCTCGATCGCGATCAGTTCCTTGCGGTAGCCGAGCTTGACCGAGCCCTCGATGTTCATTCCGGCGAACTCGGCCGTTGGCCAGGCGACGGTGAAGAATCCGACCAGGGCGCTCGCGCCGCACATGGCCTGGACTCCGAGTCCGTACGCCTTGCGCACAACGACGCCGAAGAGCGGCACGCTGAGGTTGGCGCCGGTGTTGAACATGCGGGCGCAGTGGCGCACGAGGGCGGTCGCCTCGACGTCGGGGCCGACCATCATGCCCGGGCAGTCCATCAGGCTGAGCACGGGGATGTCGAAGGCGTCGCAGAGCTGTAGGAAGCGCGCGCCCTTGTCTGAGCCGTCGGAGTCGATCGCGCCGGCGAGGTGATGCGGATTATTGGCGATCACGCCGATGGGATGTCCTTCGACGCGGATGAACGCGGTGATGATGCCGATGCCGAACTTCTCCCGGATCTCGAGCACCGATCCTTCGTCGGCGATCGTGTGGATGATCTCCTTCATGTCGTAGAGACGCAGCCGGTTTTCGGGCACGATGTGGCGCAGGCGGCGCTGGTCGGGCGCGGTCCATTCCTTGATCGGCCCCTGGAAGTAGCTGAGGTACTGCTTGGCGACCTCAGTCGCCTCTTCCTCGTCCTTGCAAAGGATGTCGACGACGCCGTTGGGCACCTGGAACGACATCGGTCCGACCTCTTCGGGCGTGTAGATGCCGAGTCCGCCGCCCTCGATCATCGCCGGGCCGCCCATTGCCACGGTCGAGCCCTCGGTGGCGATGATGACGTCGCAACAGGCGAGCAGTGCAGTATTGCCTGCGAAACAGCGACCGTTTGTTACTCCAACCAGGGGAACCTGTCCGCTGAGCTTGGAGAACTGGGTGAAGGTGTAGGTGTCGAAGGCGACGCCGGGACCGGTGCGGTCGTCGCCGGGGCGTCCGCCGCCGCCTTCGGTGTAGAAGACGATCGGGAAGTTGAAGCGGCGCGCCATCTCGAACATGCGATCCTGCTTGTAGTGGTTGCGCCCGCCCTGGGTGCCGGCGAGCACCGTGTAGTCGTAGTGGACGACGATGGCGCGCGCGTCGCGTTCGTCGTCGAACAGGTCGCGGTTGATCGTTGCCGTGCCGGCCAGCAAGCCGTCGTTGGGCGTGTTCTCGCGGAGCTGCTCGTCCGTGTTGCGCTGATGCTGACGGGCGACGATGAGGGGCCAGTACTCCTGGAACGAGCCGTCGTCGACGAGTTGCTCGATGTTCTCGCGCGGCATCCGGTAACCCCGGCCGCGGCGCTTGGCGACCGCCACCGGACGATTCTCGTCGTAGGTGTAGGCGTGGCGGTCGTAGTTCTCCTGCAGGTCAGGGCGGATGAAGTCGGGATCAATCAACTCGCCGCCGCCAACCGCTTCGACCGAGACCTCGGCTTCGAGGATGAAGACCAACGGGAACCCCTCGCGGATCACGTCGCCGATCGCGCAGGCCAACGCCTTGACGATCCCGTCGCGGTCGGCCTGGATCACGTGCTCCATCTTCATCGCTTCCATTGCGACGAGGTCCTGACCCTTGCGGACTTCCTGTCCTTCTTCGACCATGATCGAGACGATCGTGCCCTGGATCGGGGCGGGCAGTCCAATTGAGCCTTCCGGTCCGGTCAGGTCCGGCGCTTCTTCTTCGATGACCTGGAGCGACTGCTCCTGCTTCACTCGCTGGTCGTGCTGGAAGAGCGCGAGCGGGTCGCGGGAGTCGACGCGCGCGCCGGCGAAACCGGTATCGATGGCAGGCGCTTCCGTGGAGAGATACCGAATCCGCTGAGCGCCGTTGGTTGCGGCCAGTTCGGCCATCTGCTCGTCGACCCAACGGGTGTGGACGCGGCCCTCGGCCAGATCCTGGTGCTCGAGCACGTTCGTCAGGAAGGGGATGTTGGAGGCGACGCCTTCGATCCGGAACTCGGACAGGGCCCGCAGCGATCGCGTCAACGCATCTTCGAAGTTCGGTGTGGGGGAATGGGCAATGACTTTGGCGAGCAGCGAGTCGAACGCCGTGGACGTCTGGTAGCCGACGTAGCCAAAGCCGTCGGTGCGGACTCCCGGGCCGGAGGGCGCTTCGTAGGCCTTGAGCGTCCCCGAGGCCGGACGCACTGAGCCGTCCGCGGTCAGGGTCTCCATGTTGACGCGGGTCTGGATTGCGTAGCCGCGAGGTCGCAGCCAGGACGGATCGTCGAGCCCGAGGTCGGCGATCGTTGCACCCTGCGCGGCCCGTAGCTGTGACTGGACCAGATCGACACCGGTGACCTGCTCGGTAACGGTGTGTTCGACCTGAAGGCGCGCGTTGGCCTCGAGGAAGTAGAACCGATCCCCGGAGCCGGGCGACGCGTCGAGCAGAAACTCGAAAGTGCCGAGCGAGGAGTAGCCGACGTCACGCGCGATGCGGACGGCCGCCTCGAGGATGGCTTCACGGGTCTCTGCCGCCAGGTGGGGGGCGGGGGCGATTTCAACGATCTTCTGGAACCGGCGCTGGACCGAGCATTCGCGTTCCCAGAGGTGACCGACGCCGCCATGCAGATCGCCGATGACCTGAACCTCGATGTGCCGGGCGCGAGGAATCAGCTGCTCCACGTAGAGCGCGCCGGAGCCGAACGCCATTTGCGCTTCCGAGACGCAGCGTTCCCAGGCGGCTTCAAGTTCGTTGATGTCTGGGACTGCCCGCGAGCCGCGACCGCCGCCTCCGGCGACCGCCTTGAGCATGATTGCGGAATCCTCACCCAGCGATTCGAAGAACTCCATCGCGTCGGACAAGTTGACTGCTTCGTCTGAACCCTCGATGACCGGAACGCCAGCCTCGCGAGCCGCCTGTCGGGCGCGCACCTTGTCGCCGAACAGGTCGAGCAGGTGCGGTGTCGGGCCAACGAACGTGATCCCGGCGTCGCGGCAGGCGCGGGCAAACTCGGCCGATTCGGCGAGAAACCCATAGCCGGGGTGGACGGCATCGCAGCCGGAGTCGTTTGCGGCCTGGATCAGACCGTCAATGTTGAGGTACGCCGGGACGCCCAGCCCGTCGAGCGCGACGGCTTCGTCGGCGGCGTGGACGTGCAACGACTTCGCGTCGTCCTGGGAGTGCACCGCCACGGTCGCGATGCCCAGGTCGGACGCTGCCCGCGCGACGCGGATGGCGATCTCGCCACGATTGGCGATGAGTAGTTTCGACACAGACCCACTGGGCGGCATACGTCACTCCAACTTCAGTCGGGACAGGCGACGGGTGAACTCACT
>VXTH01000290.1:0-3900 GCA_009837565.1 Chloroflexota bacterium
GCAGCGGCGAGACTCCGGCGTGATTGAAGAAGGCGAGTCCGCTGTCGAGGACGGGATACGAGTTGTTGTTCATCGGTAGTGCTCCACTGAGGAGAGTCTACGCACGATCAGCGCTCGGCGGTCGATTGCGACTTGCTTGATAGAGAATGTGTGTTCTATAGTACCCACTACTGAGAGAACACAAGTTTGGTATTTGTGTTCTATACAGAACTCAAGGAGTTAGGCAATGCACACGCGAGTCAACGGTGGAGCTGTGATCGGGCTGGACGGAGCGCCGATCTGTGTTGAAGTGGATATCTCGTCGGGACTGCCCAAGACAACGATTGTCGGATTGCCCGACGCCGCGGTTGACGAAGCGCGCGAGCGTGTGCGTTCGGCGATTCGCAACGCCGGCGCCGGCTTTCCCACGAAGCGGGTCACGGTCAATCTGGCTCCCGCCCACATTCGCAAAGAAGGCGCGGGATACGATCTGCCGATCGCGGTCGGGATGCTCGTCGCCACCGGGCAGGTTTGCGAATCGGCTGTTCAGGACACCCTGTTTCTGGGTGAGTTGGCGCTGGACGGCGAGCTGCGCCACGTCCGCGGCGTGCTGTCGGTAGCTGCGGCTGCTCGCGACGCCTCGGTCAAGCGCATCGTCGTACCGAGGGTCGACGCCGAGGAGGCTTCGTTGATCGACGGGATTGAAGTTCTCGCCGTTGACTCTCTGCGCGACTGGATCGAGATCGCCACTGAGGAACGGCCGATCTCGGACGCGATCTGGCCGACGGCGTGCGTGGTCGAGGATGATCCGGGATCGAGCTATGACGGGCACGATTTCTCCGACGTCAGAGGACAGGAACACGTCAAGCGTGCTCTGGAAGTGGCTGCCGCCGGCGGACACAATCTGCTGATGTGCGGCCCGCCAGGCGCCGGCAAGACGCTGCTGGCCTCGTGCCTGCCGGGCATTCTGCCTCCGCTGACCACCCAGGAGGCGCTGGAAGTTACCAAGATCGCCTCGATCTCGGGCATGACCGGTGGGAACAAGTTGATTCGTGAGCGTCCGTTCCGCGCGCCGCACCACACGATCTCCAACGCGGGGTTGGTCGGCGGCGGACAGCGTCTGCGTCCGGGTGAGGTGACCATGGCGCATCGCGGAGTGCTGTTCCTTGACGAATTGCCGGAGTTTTCTGTTCGCGCGCTCGAGACGATGCGGCAGCCGCTGGAAGATCGGCGGATCACCATTTCCCGCGCGCATGGGACTGTTACTTATCCGGCCGACGTCTGCCTGGTTGGGGCGATGAATCCCTGCCCCTGTGGGAACTTCGGCTCCGACCAGCACTGCACCTGCACGGACGGCGCGGTTTATCGGTATCAGCGGCGGATTTCGGGTCCGGTGCTCGACCGAATTGACATGTTCGTTGACGTTCCGCGGGTGGATGTGCAGAAACTGATGGAATCGTCAACCGAATCCTCGCCGTCGAGCGCCGAACCATCCACGGAGGTGAGGCGGCGTGTCGTTCGGGCTCGGAATGTGCAGCGAGGCCGGTTTGGATCCGATGGGCCCAACGCCAATGCGACACTCTCGGCGCGTGAGGTCAACCAGCATTGCTACGGCTCGCTGGACGATCGCGCCCGCATGCTGATCCAGGAGGCCGTCGACCGGCTCAACCTGTCCGCAAGAGGATTCCACCGAGTACTCAAGGTGGCCCGAACGATTTCTGACCTGGCGGAGTCGGAGCAGATCACCGCTCAGCACGTAGCCGAAGCAGTCCAATACCGGCGCCGGAGCAATCTGAACTGAGCACGAACGTGGACAAACGTTGGCGGCTCGTTCACCCGCTGTCTCTGACGGGCCCACCGCCCGCGACTCGCTCGTTCATCGTCCAAGCAGCGGCTCCTTCATACCCTGCGTTCAGCAACTGGCAAGATGCCAGTTATCAGAGCGGGAAAGGGAACAGCGGAATGAGCCCCAACAATGCATCGCGCGGATTCGCGCCATTGAACTGGATTCCTCGGCGCGCGCGGTCCGCGTTTCACTGTGAGATTTCTTGCGACGAGGCGTGCTTCAGGCCAGCGCCAAACAACAGCAGCAACGAGCCGTTTGCGGCGATCCTAAACCGGCGCATTTCTCGCCGATCATTGGTGAGAGCCACGATCGCGGGCGCTCCACTGCTTGCGCTCAGCACATCCCCGCTGGGTTCGCAGATCTTCGGGTCGGCACCGTTGAGCGGCAAGGCTGATGCGGCGTCGAGCACGATTGGTTTGCAGAGCATTCCTCACGACAACGAGGACTCGATCAACATCGCCGAGGGTTACAGCTCCAACGTTGTGATTCGTTGGGGCGACGCTGTCGTTCCTGGGGCGCCGGCCTTCAATCTGAACGGCCAGACGGCTGAGTCGGCAGCCAAGCAGTTCGGCTTCAACTGCGACTACAACGGATTCTTCCCGCTGCTGCCGGGCCAGAGCCGGCGTGGGCTGCTGGGCGTCAACCACGAGTACACGAGCGGTGTTGACATGTTCCCCGGCTACGACGCGGACGATGTGACGGCCGAGCAGGCCGCCATCGAAATCGTTTCGCACGGTCTCTCCGTGGTTGAGGTCACACGAGGCGAAGACGGTTCCTGGTCCTACGACGCATCGTCGTCGCACAACTTCCGCATCACCGGCGAAACGCCGATGCGCCTGACCGGTCCCGGTGCGGGCAGCGTCTACACGATCACCAATGCGGACCCGACCGGCGTTGACGTGTTGGGCATGTTGAACAACTGCTCAGGGGGCCGCACGCCGTGGGGCACCATTCTGACCGCGGAAGAGAACTTCAATCAGTACTTCGCCAATGCCGGCGAGGACACGCGGGCGGCACGCTACGGGATTCCCGAGGCCGGCTCGCGGCGCCACTGGGAGGATTTCTACGACCGCTTCGACATGAACATCGAGCCGAACGAGCCGAATCGCCACGGCTACCTGGTGGAGATCGATCCCTACGACCCCAGCTTCACGCCTCGCAAGCACACTGCCATGGGTCGCTTCAAGCACGAAGCCGCCAGTGTCACCCTGTCTGACGATGGACGCGCCGTGGTCTACTCGGGCGACGACCAGCGGTTTGACTACGTCTACAAGTTCATCAGCAACGACCGCTACAACATCTTCAGTCGCTCGGCGAACCTCGACCTGCTTTCGTCGGGAACGCTCTTCGCGGCGAAGTTCAACGATGACGGCTCGGGTGAGTGGCTTCCGCTGGTCGCCGGATCGCCGCCCCTGCACACATGGACCAACGCCGGCATTGCCACGTTTACGCGGCTCGCTGCCGACGCGGTTGGCGCTACGCCGATGGACCGTCCCGAAGACATTGAAGTCAACCCGATCAACCACCGCGTCTACATCGCCCTGACGAACAACACGCAACGGGCGGAAGACGCGGTCAACGGCGCGAACCCGCGGGGTCCCAACACGCACGGGCACATCCTCGAAGTGACGGAGAATGGCGGCGACGCGGCCTCGCGACGCTTCACCTGGGACATCTTCATCCTCTGCGGTGATCCGTCCGACAGTGAGCAGGAGACGTACTTCGCGGGCTTCGACAAGAGTGAGCTTGACTCCATTTCGGCGCCGGACAACCTGGCCGTCGACGCCAACGCCAACCTGTGGATTTCCACGGACGGTCAACCAAGCAAACTCGGACAGGCCGACGCCATCTACGTCGTGCCGACGGCCGGACCGGAACGCGGCCGGATTCGCCGATTCATGACCGGCGTTCCAGACGGCGAGATGGCAGGTCCGGAGTTCACTCCCGATTTCGGCACCCTGTTTGTCAGCGTCCAGCATCCGGGCGAGGCAGGCGGCCTGGATGAGCCGACGAGCACCTGGCCCGACGGCGAGTTTCCGCGTCCCAGCGTGGTCGAGGCCTACAAGGACGACGGC
>VXTH01000285.1:0-3872 GCA_009837565.1 Chloroflexota bacterium
TCACCGGCAAACGCTTCCCCGCCGCCGACGCAGCCCGCTGGGGCCTCGTCAACCGCGTCACCACCCTCGAAGAGCTCGAACCCACCGTCCACGAGCTCGCCGCCACCATCGCCCAGAACGCCCCGAAAACCATCCGAGCCATCCGCCGAGCCATCCAGGAAATCCCCAAAGACCCCGACCACCGAAACCTCGACGAAGTCAACGCCCTCGTCCAGGCCTGCTTCGCGTCCAACGACTACAAAGAAGGCCGAACCGCCTTCATGGAAAAACGGCGCCCAGTCTTCCAGGACGCGTAAGGGCTGGCATCTGATTTCATGGGATCGCACATTGTATGTATGTGAATTCAGTGCCAGTCATGGGACTTGGGCAGGGGGACATCGGCGCCGACGGCTTCGATTCGTTCGGCAGCGATGTTGGTCGTGCCGTCCCAGCGGTCGATCCGACCGTGGATGATGATCAGCGGATTTGACAGCGCTCGGCGGCACCTGGCAAAGACCTCAGGGCGGACGACCGCCTGCACGTCGCCGGTCTCGTCCTCAATCGTGACGAAGACAACGCCGTCCGAGCCTTGCGGATGCTGCCGCGCGATCGGCCAACCGGCGACGCAGATGCGCTGCCCATCCCCCGCCTGATACGTCTCGGCGGTTGACAGCACATCAGCATCCAGCCTGGGGCGGATGAACTCCATCACGTGACCACGGGGGTAGATCCCGAGCACGCGGTACTCGCCGACCATGTTCTCGTAGTCGCTGAAGTCGTCGAACTGAGGCGGCGGGTCAGCGCTGTGAACCGGGAACGCCCGCTGGCCATTGCGTGCCGACGGAATCGAGAGTCCCGCCTCCCAGAGGGCCGCGCGGCGGTTGGGCGTGAGCGCGTCGAATGCGCCCGCCTCGATCAGCGAGCGCAGCGACTGCGGCTTGAGCCCCGTCCGCCGGACCAGCTCGCCGGCGTCGGCGTAAGGCCCGTGGCGCTCCCGTTCCCCGACAATCAGCTTGGCCGATTCTGGCCCGATGTTCTTGATCATGCCCAGCCCGAGCCGAGCCGAACCACCCTCAGGTACGCAGCGCACCTGACTGCAGTTGATGCAGGGGTTGAGAAACGGCGTCCCGAAACGGCGTGCGTCCTGTTTCAGTGTCTCGAACGGATAGAACCCCATCGGTTGATTGTTGAGCAGCGAGACGAAGAACTCGAGCGGGTGGTATCGCTTGATCCAGGCCGCCTGGTAGGCCGTGATCGCAAAGGCATGCGAGTGCGACTCGGGAAACATGTAGTGACCATTAATCTTGCCGAAGATGCGCTCGGCGATGTCAGCCGGCACACCGTTGGCCTGTGCGCCCTCAAGGAAGCGTTGACGGTGCATCGCGATCAGATGTTTGTTGTTCGGCTTGGAGAACGCACGCCTGACCTCGTCCGCCTGAGACCCCGTCATTCCGGCGACGTCCATGATCAGTTGGACGACCTGCTCCTGCCAGACGATGATCCCGTAGCCGCGTTCCAGTGCGCGCGCTTCCAGCGGGTGGTCGTAGTCCCAGCCGGCGCCCTGGCGGTAGCGCTCGACGAACTGGCTGACGGCGCTGCCCTGCGTGCCCACGCCCGGCCGGATCAAGGCGACCTGGTAGGCGAGATCGCGCAGGTTACGCGACTTGAGCCGCTGACCCATCTTGAGTTGAGCCGGCGACTGAAGCAGGAAGACGCCTTTCGACTTGCCCTCGTTGATCAGGTCGTAGACGCCCTCGTCCCTGGGACTGATCCGGCTCAGATCGGGACGCTCGCCCTCGCGTTGCTCGATCAGGTCCAGCGCCTCCTCGATCTGGTCGAGCACGGGCAAGGAGAGTAGATCGATCTTGGCGAAGTTGGCGTCGGCCACACTGTCCTTGTTCCAGTCCATGGTGTAGCGGCCGGCGATCGCCCCGGCCCGCACCGGGACCAGTTCGGGGATCGGCGAACTGCTCAGGATCATCCCACCCACGTGCTGGCTCAATCCGCGCGGAGCCTCCATCAACTGCGGCGCGAGTGCGATTAAGTCGCGCCAGCCGTAGCCCTCAATCTTCTCGCGGAACGCGGGCAACTGCTCCATCTCCTCGCGCAGGCGCGCACCGTCGTGCGAGTGAATCTGCTTCGACAGCAGCCGCAGATCGTCCGGCGGCAACCCGAGTGCTTTTCCCAGATCCTGGATGATCCCTTTCACCGAATAGGTTGAGATCGCGCCGGTCAACACCGCGTAGTCGCGGCCGAAGGACGCATGCACCCGCTCGATCAACTCGTCGCGTAGTCCGCGCGGGAAGTCGAGGTCGATGTCGGGCAGCGAGGCCATGTCATCGGGCAGGAAGCGCTCCAGCGAGAGATCCCACTGCAAGGGGTCGATGTGGCTGATTCCAATCAGATAGCCGACCAGCAGCGCCACCGATGATCCGCGTCCGCGACCGGGCGGACGCTGCTCGATCGGCGTCTCCGGCTCGACCAGGCCGCGCGCCTCCATGATCTGTTGAGCGAGACGTACGATCTCGCGATAGAGCAGCAGAAAGCCGGCCAGGTTGTGCTTCTCGATCAGACGGAACTCTTCATCGAGCCGTTGTCCGACCTCGCGCGTGACCGAGCCGTAGCGCCGGGCGGCGGCCTCCTCGCAGAGCCGTCGGAGATATGTGTCGGGCTCATAGCCCGCAGGCACTGGCGGTTGAGGCAGGGCGTAGCCCAGGTCGATGTCGAGGTTGAACTGACACTGCTCGGCGACACGACGGGTATTGCAGAGCGCTTCGGGGATGTCGGCGAAGAGCTGTTGCATCTGCGCCGCTGACTTGAGGTAGAGATGATGGTTCGGCTGGATGTGCTGCAGCGCCTGGTCCAGTGTGGTGTTGTGCTTCGCGGCGACCAGCGCGTGCTGCAGACGGTAACGCTCAGGCCTGTGGTAGTGCACATCGTTGGTCGCTACGAGCGGCGTACCGAGCTCGCGGGCCAGTCCCACGAGCTCGCGGTTGCGTTCCAGGTCGCCGCGCAGAAAGTTCTGTTGTAGCTCGACATAGGCCGAGTCCGCGCCGTACCAGTCGCGGTATTGGCCCAGCAGCTCGCGAGCCTCCGGGTAGCGCCCCGCCAGGACGAGTCGCGAGAGTGGTCCATCGCGTCCGCCACAGAGCAGCACGAGGCCTTCGGCATGTTCGGCCAAGCGCGCCGGATCGAGCTTGGGATCACGCCGGTCGACCTCATTGGCCAGCGTGAACAGGCGCGAGAGGTTGGCGTAGCCTGCGCGGGTCTTGGTCAGCAAGACGAGGCGAGAGCCATCTGTCAGGGTCAATTCACCGCCGGTGATCGGCTGGACCTCGAGGCTCTTGGCCTGCCGGGCAAACTCCAGCGCGCCGCAGAGGTTCGTGTCAGTCAAGGCCAGCGCGGGCATCCCGGATTCGGCGGCCTGCGCCAGCAGCTCATGGATATGCGACGCGCCCAGGCCGAAAGAAAAAAAACTCTTGGCGTGTAGTTCGACGTAGGTCATGACGACGCGTCTTGCCGGTACCAGCGGTCTTCACACTGCTCGCGAAAGAGTGTGAGCTGGGTTCCGTTTGCTTGGCTGACCCGGTAGTAGGAGCGAGTCACGGGCGTTGGTCGCCACCAGAGATCGAAACTCCATTGGTCCTCGATCCGCGTCACCTCGCGCCAACGCTCGCCGATCTGAACGGCACGCGGTTCCTGCGTGGGCCCCTCGCGCACAGCAACGATCTCTGGCGTGGTCAACGACCGCATGCCGTCACCGGCCGATGGATCGATTGAGACCTGCAGCGCGCGCAGTTCCGGAAGCGGATGCCAGGGCGCCACCTCGACCAGGCGGTGGAGCGAATGCTTGCCGTTCAACCGTGCCTGGAGCTGCCGCTCGGTCTCGAGCA
>VXTH01000004.1:0-3843 GCA_009837565.1 Chloroflexota bacterium
GGTTCTCCTGCGATCGGTCGCGCCACTCTTCGTAGCCGCCATGCCGGAAGGAGGCATTGTCGTCGAGCCCGACCTTGCCGTCGATCGCGACGACGGTCCCTTCGCTCGTGAGCACGAACGGATTGACCTCGACCAGCGACGCGTCCATGTCAATGAAGACGCGATACAGATTGGCGAACATCTCACCGGCCGGTCGAACGGCAGAGGACGGCAGCCCGAGCCTGCTCGCCAACGACCGACCGCGGAATGCGGGGAATCCCTCAACGGGGTCGACGGGGACGCGCAACACCGCGCGCGGGTTGGTTCGGTTGACTTCTTCAATCGACTGTCCGCCTTCGGCCGACGCCACAATCAACGGTTGACCGTTGGCGCCGTCGACCTGGATCGAGAAGTAGTACTCCTTGGCAATCGAGGTCTGCTGTTCGATCAGCACCGCGGAGATCGGCACGCCATCGGCTCCGGTCTGGATACTGACCAGCCGGGCGTCTTGTTCCATCATGGGACGAAACTCTTTGAGCGCCTCTTCGGTGCCGCCGGCGAGTCGTACACCGCCGCGCCGGCGTCCGGTGATCTGTCCTTCATACCGTTCCGGATCCGCAGTCAGATCGTTGTAGATCCGGGTGGTCCGGTCGCGTTTGACGATTCGGCCTTTGCCGCGCCCACCGGCGTGGACTTGCGCCTTGATCACAACGTCAGGGCCGTGCTCTTTGATCAATTCACGCGCTTCCCGCTCCGTAGTGGCCGCTCCTCCACCGGGGACGGGAACCCCATGAGATTCGAATAGTTGCTTGGCCTGGTACTCGTGGATGTTCATCTTCGCCAGCCGGATGATCTCTGCGCCTGGACGGTCGGATACCGTCGGTACCGAACATAGCTGTGGCCAGGTGGTGGGGCAATTGCGCGTGACACTAAGCAGGCGGCAGTTCGTCAAACGCACCGGCTGGCTGGCCGGCGGGGCCGTAGCCGCGGCCCTCGTTGGCTGTTCCGAGGACGAACGTCCCGACCGGCAGCAGGTGCAGCCGACACAGACCGCCGAGCAACAGGTACCGAATGCTCAATCCGTCCAGCCGCAGACGCAACAGCAGGTCGTGACACAGCGGCAACGTCCCGATCCTGAGCCGGCGGAACAGGTCGAGCAGGCTGGGAAGACCAATTCGGCAGTGCAACAGGCTGGCGTCGAACAGCCCGACGCGCAGACGCAGCAACAGGGTCGAGCCAGACCGCAGCCGGCCAGGCCTGAATCTCCGGCCGAACGCAGATTGCTCGTCCCGGATGTGGTTCAGAGTGGTCACGAACTGCAGGATCCGGCCTTCGAACCGATTTCCGGTGCCCGAGTGGAGTATGGCGACATCGATGGAGCGGGATACCGGATCGAGTTGCCGGAGCAGTGGAACGGGGATCTCGTGCTCTGGGCGCATGGGTTTCGTGGGCTGGACGAAGAGGGCACGGGCTTCAGCCGACGTCTGACGTTTGACGACATTCCAGCCCGCGACGTGATCATCGGGCAGGGCTACGGTTGGGCGACCTCGACCTATCGCGTCAACGGCTACGTGCCGGGGGTTGGCGTTGACGACCTGTTGCGGGTCAAGGATCGGGTCGCCGAACTAGCGCGTCCGCCTCGCCGGACGTACATCGCAGGCGGCTCGATGGGCGGCGCGACCGCGCAGCTGATGGCGCAAGAGTTCCCCGGCGAGATCGCAGCCGCGCTCGCCTTCTGTCCGGCAATGGGCAATGTCTGGGTGGTCGACTATATCGTCGCCTGGCACGCGCTGGCGCACTGGCTCATTGGGGAGCCGCCTCGCCAGCTGGACGTTGAGGGGATGCTCGAGTGGGCAGACGCGCTGGGAACAGCCGATGACTCGGGTCTGTCGCTCACGCCCCTGGGGGAGCAGTTTGCAGCACTGATGAAGGATTTCACTGGCGGCGAGCGGTGGGGATTCGACGACGGCCTGCGTCAGGAGTGGGACATCGCATTCAGTCTCGGTGTGACGATCTGGCCCGATGTGGTTGCATCCGGTTCGCCGGCCCCCGGCGAGGTGATTCCCGTATCCCGAGAGTTACCACCAGCAGACACGAGGGAGCACATCTACTCCGCCGATCCGGTGGTGGGGATCGATGTGCAGCGACTGAATGAGGAGGTCATCCGCTTCGGCTCAGATCCTGACCGGCGGCACGATCCCGGGATCGGGATTCCGACCGGTGAGCTTCGGGCGCCGATGCTGGCCTTGAAGACCACCGGCGACCTGTTTACGCCGATTCACCTGGACCGCGACTACCAGCGGATGTTGCAGGAGTCGGGTTGGGAGCGCAATCTGGTTGTGCAGACCGTTCGACGGGCCGGCCATTGCACGCTTTCGGAGCGTGAAGCGCTGTCCGGCTTCACGGCCATTGTCTCGTGGCTCTCATTCGGATTCGCGCCCGCCAGCGACGACCTTCAGGGCGACCTGTCGCTCGTTGGCACGAGATTCACGGATCCGTTCGACGAGGATGATCCGCTGCGTCCCGAGAGCTAACGCGCTCGGGCAAAGCCTGCGGGGATCATGCCGATCACCATGCCCGACACGCGGCGGTCGTCGCTCTCGCGCATGAGACCGACGATCTGTCGCAGGACCGTACCGAGCAGGGTCTGGTTGAACAGCCAGTCATTGAGGTCGGCGTCGGTGGGGTAGTTGGCCCCGGGCTGGGCGGTGGCGGATTCGTGATAGAAGGCTCGCAAGTCGTCGGAGGCGAACTTGAGCCGCATAGGCATCGGATGATTCCAGTCGATTTCCCCGTCCGCCGGTTCCTCGCCGGTGGCGAAGTCCGCGAGCAGATTGGCCAGATCTTCGATCTGATCCAATGACGCTCCTGAGATGCCAACCGTTGATCGGCCGCGCCGTTTGCGTGATTCCGCGTGCCAGGGCGCGAGCTGCCGGATTTCCTCGACGAGCTGATCGCGCAATGCCTCCGACTCGTTGGCCGGCTCCGGAGGCGCCAGCGCGACGGCGCAGGCCCAGGGGTCATCGCCGCTGGTCGGTGCGTCGTGCGGGTAGTCGGCGAGGGCAGTCTCCGTCGCCGTTTCAAGCAGTTTGAGTGAGGAGAGCAGCACGTCTCGCTGGAAGTCGGGCTGATCGGGCGAGCCGAGCGGTCGTCCCAACGGGAACGGCACGAAGAGCGAGCGCGGCGGATTCATCCCTTCCGCGTGTTCGCGGATCAGGGAGACGCCGGTTGTGGCCACGCGGCCTTCGCTGCCTCGTTCGATGTAGTGGCTGAGCGCACACACGGAGCGCGTGCAGAACGGTCAAACGGGCGTCAGGAATGCGGCGTTGACGCCGTCCTCGGCCAGCAGCCGGCCGATCTCTTCGCCGGTCTTCTCCAGCCGCGTCGGCTCGGGCTGGGCGCCCATGAACGAGTAGTGATAGCGACTGACGCCGCCAACCACGCCTTGGTCGACCAGCTCTCGCAGCCGTTCGAGCGGGAACACGGTGTTGATGTCCTGTTGGAAGCCGGAGCGGTCGAAGTTGACCGAGAGGTGCGACATGCGCAGGTCGGCGAAGTCGATGTCGCCTCGGATCAGTCGGTACTCGACCGAGCCGGGATTGAATGGACGGTCGTCGTGGGCGTGCATGCCGGCCGTCGTGACGATCGCCACGGTGGACTCGGAGAGCGGCCTGGGAGCGATCCAGGGCTGGGGCTCGATCTCCGGCAGAGGCAGACTGAGCAGGTTCTTGGCCATGTCGGGGTGCATGTCGCTGGTTCGGACCATGGGAGGACTCCGGTGAGATTGGGATTGACCATCTCGAACGATATCGGATTCGGCCGACGGCTTTAGCTCGCCGGGATGATATAAGGGCGGGCACGGCG
>VXTH01000266.1:0-3837 GCA_009837565.1 Chloroflexota bacterium
CTCGGTCAACTCGCTGCGCAAGGGCGGCGTGCATGTCCAGATCGGCATCACCTCGGCCGAGGAAGCGGGCGAGGTTGGCCTGCCGATCGACTTCATCACGATGTCCGAGATCGAGTTCCGCGGATCGTTGGGCCTGCCCAACCAGAACTATCCGTCGATGCTGAACATGGTCGCATCGGGAAAGCTGCAGCCGGAGACAATCGTCAGCGAGACGATCTCGATCGACGAGGTTCCGGACGTGGTGGAATCGATGACGACATTCCAGACCACCGGCTTCGTCACCATCACCGACTTCGCCTGAGTGGGCGCCCCCCTTCCTTCTGGTCCCCTCTCCCCGAGGGAGAGGGTTAGGGTGAGGGCCCTACGGACGTTCCGAGGACCAGACCCTCACCCCGGCCCTCTCCCAGAGGGAGAGGGAGGTCGGCAAATCAAGTTGAAGCCCCACTGGTCCGGGAGCAATGAAGATGGCCCATGATTGCCCTCACTGCTCATGGATCGGCGATCGCCGATTCTGCCCCGCTTGTGGAGCGGCGCTCTGGTCTCCCGACACCGACGACGGGGCGGCCGAATGCGCGGTCGTGCTTTCCTTCGACGTCGACGGATCGTCGGGGATGATCAATCGCGATCCTCGCGTCGAACAGCGCCCCTCGGCCCGCTCGTTCGGCGACTACGGACCGACGGTTGCCGTGCCCCACATTCTGACCGCGCTGTCCCGAGCCGATGTGCCGGCCTCCTTCTACATTCCCGGCTGGGTCGCGGAACGGAACCCCGCAACGGTGGAGCAGATCGCTTCGGCCGGACACGAAATTGGCCACCACGGCTACCTGCATGAGCCGCCAGCGACCCTCTCGGCCGAGGAAGAGGCGGAAGTCCTCGAGAAGGGCAGTCACATCCTGCAAGGCATCACCGGCGAGGCTGTCGTTGGCTACCGGTCGCCATCGTGGGAGTTGAGCGACGTTTCGCTGGCCCTGATGTCGGAGCGCGGCTTTCGCTACGACTCGTCGCTGATGGGTTCGGACGCGCCGTACTGGGTCGGCGCCGGTGAATCTACGCTGGTCGAGCTGCCGATCCACTGGGCCCTGGACGACTACCCCTACTTCGTCTTCGCGCCCACGGACGGCCGCCGTCTGCAGGCTGCGCCGGAACAGGTCGAGTCGACCTGGCGAGACGCCTTCGACGAAATCTATCGTCGAGGCGGCGTCTTCACGCTGACGATGCACCCCTACATCATCGGCCGCCCGGGACGAGTCTCGATGCTGGAGCGGCTGATCGATTATATGAAGTCAAAGCCGGGAGTGACTTTCTCCCGAGCGGTGGACGTGTGCGACGAGTTCGCCGCAGAATGGGACTCGGCGCGGGCCGTCCTAGAGTCCTGATCGCACGGCAGATACGCTGGTCTCGATCTGGAGACTGAAGACGTTGCCCGACATTGACGATCAGGACCGGTTTGATCAGGCCATCGCCGCTATCAACGCAGCCAACGCGGACGATCCATTCACGCTGATGGTCGACGGCGAGGTGCTGCCCAAGGAGCAGACGCACGCCGAAATGATGACCCGCTGGGTCCGGGAACTCGATCCGCGGGCCTCGGAAGAACTCCTGCTCGCCGCTCGCGCGCATCACATCCGTCGCTGGATGATCCCACGCTCGACATTCCCAGACGGCAGGTCGGCATACCACCGCTGGCGCCGGGCGCTGCACGCTGTTCACGCGGAACTGACGGCGGCGATCCTGGAGGAATGCGGTTACCCGCGACGCTCAGTCGAGCGTGTCGCCTCGCTCGTGGCGAAGGCCGATCTGCTGCAGGCCGGTGATCCCGACGCCCAAACGCTGGAAGACGCGCTCTCGCTCGTCTTCCTCGACACCCAACTCGAACCGCTGCTGGACGACCTCGACGATCGCCAGTTGCGCCGGGCGCTGGGCCGGACCTGGCGTAAGATGTCGCCCAATGGCCAGGAGGCTGCACTGAAACTGGCGCTCTCGGAGCGCGCAGTCGAGACCTTGACTCGCCTGGTCGACGGATTTGCGGATGAGTAACGCGCCCAGGGACCGCTACACGCACGGTCACCACGAATCGGTCGTGCAATCGCACGCACGCCGCCGCGCCGAAGTCGAGGCCTGGTTTGTGTTGCCAAGCCTCAAGTCGGGGATGCGCCTATTGGATTGCGGTTGTGGTCCCGGCACGGTGACCGCCGGACTGGCACGGGCGGTTTCACCGGGCGAGGTCGTAGGCCTTGATTCGGCTGCGGGAGTGCTCGAACACGCGAGAGCGCACGCGGCGGAGGAATCGGTCGACAATGTCACATTCGTCGACGGCGATGTCTACCACCTGGAGTATGCCGAGGCCGAATTTGATGTCGTCTACGCGAATCAGCTCCTGCAACATCTGACCGACCCGGTGCGCGCCCTGCAGGAGATGCGCCGAGTGCTCAAGCCTGGCGGGTTGCTCGCCGTTCGCGACGCCGACTACGCAACCATGTCGCCGCACCCGAAGTTCCCCGAGTTCCTCGACTGGAACCGCCTCTACCACGAGGTCGCCTACCGCAACAGCGCCGAGCCCGACGCCGGACGCACCCTGCCTGCCTGGGTCCGACAGGCAGGGTTCCCGGAGATTGAGATTCACCCGAACGTCGTCGCAATGGATGGCGAGGAGGCACGTATCTGGGGCCGAACCTGGTCGCAGCGCATCCTCTACAGCGGCATCGCCGACCAGGCCCTCGAGTACGGCCTCGCCGATCAGGTGGAACTGCAAAGATTGTCCGCGGGCTGGGCAACCTGGGCCGACTCGAACGACCCCTTCTTCATCTTCACCCAGATCGCCGTCCTGGCGATCCGTTAGTCGGCGACCTCGGCCTGGCCGGAGCGCTTGGCCCGACGTTCGCGGATGGTGTCAAGCGTCAGGTCGTGAATGAAGTGAATGGGATTCATACCCGTGGCGCGCTGCTCTTCGCCAATTTCCCGGATTTCCTCAGAGGTAAATCTCACCTCGAGTACGGCACCAGGATTCTCTGCGATGATCCACTCTTCCGGCTCATCTTCAAAGTCCTCGTCTGGAAATCGCGGATCATGGGTCATGGTCGGTTCCTCTTAGCTCCTGGTTGAGCATATCGAGTTTCTTGGGCAAGGTTCGACGGCCAACCAGTGACGAGGTGCGCGACTCGCTGCTCATCTGGATCGTCAATGATGAACGTGAGTAACTGCCCAGTCTGGCTAGGTCCAATCATGACCCAGCGACGCCGGAGTCCGCGTCGCAATCGTTCCCTGTTCCCCCTGTTTGGGAAGAACTTGGGGCGAATCTGAAGCACTGCGTGAGCGTCATCCAGGGTCAGTCCGTGCGCGGCGAGCTCGTCCAGAGATACCGCGTTCCACGCCAGTTCGATGACGAATGGCGGCATTACTCTCGCTCGTCGAACACCACCTCGATCAACGGCGAGCCTTCAACCCACTCCTGGACGTTGTCCTCGTTGATATATTCGCTCAGCTTCCTGGCCGTGAGAAAGAATGCCCGCTTCTCGGCCGCATCGGTCACTGCTCTGGCCGTGCCCTCGAGGTCGGCCTCGGTCGACTCCTTGAAATGAAACGTGATTGCCGGATTGGCGAGCACGTTCGCATACCACGAACGGGGACCGGGACGACCCGTGATGTAGTACCGATCGTCGACGTTGTGGAACCAGATTTCGAGTCGCTTCGCCTCGCCGCTAGAGCGGCCAATCGTCGTGATATCGATCACCAGATCGTTGGCCAATGCCTCTGCGACGCCGGGGTCGGAAGTTGAAGCCATCACTCGTGTCCGTTCTTGCTGGGTTGCTTGCTGGTTCTAAGACTCTTGCGCTCGTG
>VXTH01000122.1:0-700 GCA_009837565.1 Chloroflexota bacterium
CGCAAACCGTCCCGGTCGTACTCGTTCTCCAGGGAGCCAGCTCCCCCCCCCGCGTATCGTACCAGCAGCAGCAAGATTCCCCTGCTGAAGAGGGCAGGCCGAATGGCGCCGGGGAAGCCGACGGTGCACGTGCAGCGCGCATCGAGTCACCGTCCGACGGTGAACGGTTCACATTCGACTCCGACTTCGAACTCGACATCGTGCTTGTCGCGCGCAACGTTGGCGCCGTGGCCAGCGCCTTGCTCTATCTCACCCCAATCGCACCGGACAACACGCTCGGCAACTCGATCCTGCTGCATTCGTCGGAAGATCATCCAACCGGCGATTACCGCGAGCTGGTCGTCGACGTCGAGCGCTTCATCACCAGTTCAGGGTCGTACGAGCTACAGCTCGTCGTCTTTACCCCCGAGGACGAACGATATGACCATCGGATCGTGATTCACGTCGTCGCCGTGGCCGAACAGGACGACGCCGAGTCGCCGGGCGACGAACCGGATCAGCAGTCGGCAAACAGTGACGACGTCGACCTGGCCATCGTCACCGCGCGGCAGCCCGATGACGACCGCGCCCGTCTCAATGTCACGATCACCAACGACAGCCGTGTCGACATCGAACGCACCGATGTGATCATCACGGTCGTCGACGCCGCCACAGCCGCCGAGCTGGCCTCGGCCGCTGTCACCCTGGGCATGGAATCCGG
>VXTH01000122.1:710-3818 GCA_009837565.1 Chloroflexota bacterium
CCCGATCCTGTAGAATGCCTTGATGCGCTGGTCGTGCTCGAGGCGGGAATCGACACAAACACCGCCAACAACACCTTCCGCGTCTCACTCACTGCGCCGGAACTCGACGAACAACAGCAGGAGCAGGCTGCGGAGGAGGAGGATGCTGAGCAGGCTGCTCAGGACAGTCAGCAGCAAGAGCAGCAGGCGCAATCTGCCGAGCCGGACCCTGATGCCCCTGCACCGGATCTGACCTTCCTCGATGTACAACACACCAACGACGGCTACGTCCTGTTGACTGTGATCAACAACGGAGATGGTCCAGCGGAGACATTCTTCATCGTGGTCGCGGATGAGGCGGGGGACCAGATCGAACTGATCACTCGCCGTTCCGCCGATTCACGACCGCTCGGCCCTGGCCAAACCGAGATTCTGACGAGCCTGCAACCACACACGGGAACCATTGCGATCACGATTGTCGCCGGCGGAGACGTCCCGGAAACGAACCTCGATGACAACCGTCTGACGCTTGATATTGGCGGCTGAACGAACGATTCTCCATTTTCCTTTGTTTGGACATTGAAAAATATTCAGCTTCAACGTAAATTTGCCGTATGCCCGCGCCCGCTCATCTGAAGATCCAGCCTGGCTTCTGCGCATGTCGGTAGCGGAAGAGGTCAAGGCGAAGATCGACATCGTCGATCTGATCGCCGCCGAGATCCCGCTCAAGCGGAGCGGCTCAACGTACAAGGCTCCCTGTCCGTTCCACGCCGAGAAGACCCCCTCGTTCATTGTCAATCCGGAGCGTCAAACCTGGCACTGCTTCGGCGCCTGCTCGGAAGGCGGTGACGTGTTCAGCTGGGAAATGAAGCGCAACAACATCGACTTCCGTGAAGCACTGCAACGCCTGGCCCAACGCGCCGGCGTCCAGCTCAGGCCGCGCACCGACGAACAGGTTCGCCGAGACGAGCAGCGGCAGCGTCTGCTCCGAGCCAACGACGCCGCGCTTCACTACTGGCGAAACCAGCTGCAGGACGCATCGACGGGACGAGACGCGCAGGACTACCTGCGAGAGCGCGGAATCTCAGCAGAGTCCGCGCAGAAGTTCAATCTCGGCCTGTCAGGGTCGGAGCCGGACGCACTGGTTCATCATCTCTCCGCCCGCGGCGTCCATCTCGATGACGCCGTAGCGGCTGGACTGATCCTGAAGACGGACAGCGGACCTCGCGACCGGTTCCGCGATCGGCTCATGTTCCCAATCCGGAACGCCCGCGGCGAGACGGTCGGCTTTGGCGGCCGGACACTGATCGGTGAGCCTGCCAAGTACGTCAACACTCCAGAGTCCGACCTGTTCCGCAAGCGCGATCTCCTCTATGGCTTCGACCTCGCTCGCAGCGCGATCCGAGATGCTGGATCCGTGATCATCGTCGAGGGTTACACCGACGTGATCAGCGCTCATGAGTTTGGAAGCCCCAACACCGTCGCCTCAATGGGCACGGCGCTGACCGAGACGCAGATTGGCCTGATCAAGCCGTTGGCCACCGATGTCCGCCTGGCGCTCGATCCTGACGCCGCTGGCCAGGCCGCGGCCCGTCGCGGGATCGACACCGCTCGCGAGGCGATCGGCGCCGAGCAACAGGTGGCCACCGATTTCCTCAAAGTGGGCGCCCTGCAAAATCAGCTCACCAACGACATTCGTATCATTCCCCTGCCCGAAGGCCGCGATCCCGATGATCTGATTCGCTCCGAACCTGAGCTCTGGCGCACCCTGGTCGAGACAGCGCCCACCTTCCTCGACTGGCTGGTCGATCACGCTCGCGGGCAACATGACCTCGACACGCCGCGAGGCCGGGCCAATTTCCTGGACGACTTGATGCCGACGGTCCGCACAATCGGACACGCGGTAGTGCGAGAGGAGTATCTCAGGCGGGTCGCTGCCTGGGCTCGCGTCGATCCCGATTCACTGCTCAGCCGATACGCGCCTCCGAGTTCGCGCTCTCGCGGCGGTGGGACTGTTGTACCTGCTTCGCCGCGCCGACATGTGGACCGTCAGCAGTCGTTCATTGTGCAACTGGCGCTCGGCTACGAGTCAGCCAGAGATGCGCTTGAATTGGGGCATGTTGAGCTGATTGAAGACAGCGAAGACCGGGCCATCCTGACCGCCCGTCTCAGCGCCGACGACGACTCCTGGGCGGACGACTTGACCGATTCACAGGATCGGATTGCTCAGCAACTACGTGACGCGAAGCGACTTCCGCCCTACAGTGACGCGGAAGCCGCCGAGGCGACGCTCGATGCGCTCGCCCGGATTCAACGTAAGCGCAGCAAAGAAGGCCTCCGCCTGAAGAACCTGGAAATCGGCGAGCAGGAGCGCGAACTCGGTGTTGACGAGCTCGCCCGTGCCGCCGCCCAACTCGAACACGCTGATGCATGCGACCCCGACCTGGTCGAGGCCGCCGCATCCGTCGTCCAGGCACGGGATGAGGCGCGACGCCTCCATCAAGTGTCATCGACAAGCACGGCCTGAGCGCCTGCATTTGGATCTGAACCACGCTGGGGGACCACGCTGAGAGAAGGGACCACGACCATGGTGATCGCTCGCAACGCAACCGCCGAAGCGCCGGCTGATGCCGCGTCGACGACGGCAGCCCCAACGGATTCGAAACCGGACTCTCCGGCTTCGACCGATGCTGCTGGCGCCAGCCTCAAACCGAGCGGCAATGGTCGGTCGACCTCAGCCACGGCCGCATCGGCGAACGGCGCAAACGGTAGCGTCTCTCTGACCGCTTCGCTCCTCGCCGATCGCGCGCGCGACGCCGAGGTAGCCAATCACATCGTCGGCAGCCTGCGGCAACTCGTCCGAGATCAACTGGGCGACCGTCGAGTGACCGCCGAGGCGCCCGGACAGCGCAAGCCCCGCGCCGTGGCCAAGTCGGAGGAGGAAGCGCGGGTGCGCGCCCTCACAGCTCCGGTCGACGAATTCTCGATGCCGGCCGGGCGGCGCACCATCAATCTGGCCGAACAACCCAAGCGAACTACCAAGAAATCGACCAAGGCGGCCCCAACCCCGAAGAAGGCGGCCGAGCGCCGCAACCTGGCCAAGATGCACGAGGAACGGCAGATTTCACA
>VXTH01000300.1:0-3784 GCA_009837565.1 Chloroflexota bacterium
ATGGGGTGGTCATGTCAAGAGCGCGAGGCTGACAGAGCTCGCGAATGGGCGGGGTAGGTGAGGATGGACGGTGCCCTGCGGGCGATGATCGCGGTCTGGGCCCCGCATCAAGTGCGGGGCATCGAAGCGGAAGAGTGGAGGGGGCCAAGGAGGCTTTAGACTTGGCGCACGCCAGAAGGGGCGGAGGGTGACATGACTTCCATCAACCAGGACAAGCTGCAGGAGCTTTTCGACTACGTCGAAGGCATTGTCGATGCAGAGAAGGTGCCGGCGGCGCAGATTGCGATTGGGCACGAGGGCGAGTTGGCAGGAATGCGGACGTTTGGCGTCGCGCATCAGGGCAGGTCGGTTGGGCCGGCCGGGGACGACACCCTGTTCTGCATGTTCTCGTCGACCAAGGCGATCGTCGGGATTGGGGTGTGGAAGCTGCTGGATGAGGGATTGCTGGACCTAGACGAGCGGGTGGTCGACATCATCCCGGGCTGGTGCGCGGAGGGCAACGGCGAGGCGTCGTACGCGGACGTGACGGTGCGCAACGTGATGCTGCACACCGGGGGATTTCCGCATGCGCCGATGAATCCACGGCTGTGGGAGGACCGCGACGCGCGGTTGCGGCGAATGATGGGCTGGCGGCTGAACTGGACGCCGGACACGCAGTGGGAGTACCACGCGACCTCGGCGCACTGGGTGCTGGCCGAGATCATTGAACAGAAGACGGGCGAGGACTTCCGCGACTGGCTGCGCGGCAATCTGCTCGACCCGATGGGTCTGGACAATCTCTACGTGGGCCTGCCAGATGGGGAGCATGGACGAGCCGCTTCGATTGTGTACACAGAGGAACCGCTGCCTGTCGACGGCGGCGAAGTGTTCCCGCAGACGATCCTGCACTTCAACCTGGCGTCGCAGCGCCGGGCCGGATGTCCGGGTGGCGGCGCGTTCGCGAACGCCGCCGATGTGGCGATGTTCTACCAGCAGGTGATTGCGCCGGCGGACGACGGTCCGCTGAGCCGGACCGCGGTCGAACTCGGCACCACGGTGATGACGAATCCCGATCGGCATACCGATCCCTTGAGCGGGATCCACGTGAACCGGGCGTTGACCGTCGTACTGGCGGGTGACGACGGCCTGACCGAGGAACGCGGCTTTGGCACGGGCGCGTCGCCAAGCGCCTTCGGACACGCCGGCGCGGGTGGGCAGATTGCCTGGGGCGATCCGGAGACGGGGCTGTCGGTCGGGTTCCTGACCAACGGCTTCCAGCAGGACGACAACGTCCGCGAGCGTACGGCGACGATCGGCACGATGGCGGCGGCCTGCGTCGAGTAGAGCAGCGGGCCCCGCCTGCGCGGGGCCGACTTTGGTTGGTTTAGGCGCAAGTCTCCAGAGGTGCGACGCGGAACTGTGCGCTGATCCTCAACAGCAGAGGGTGAGGCTTCCCCTATTCCGATTCCGTCCCAGGTAACAGGGGGCCCTCGGAGATGGCGGGGAAGGCCCTGGTGATTGCCAGGGCGGCGTCGGTGTCGAAGAAGCTGAGACGCTGGATGGTGGTCCACTCGTCCGCCGCCCAGCGGTCGCGCAGCTGCTCACCCTCGGGGAGTCGGCGGCAGACGACGCCGATCAGATGATCGAGCAGCAGGTCGAGCCAGCGGCACATGCCCAGCATCGAGGCGTCGATGGCTTCGGCGGCGGCGATGGTCTGGTTGGCGGAGGCCTTGAGCGCCGCCAGCTTCTGGTCGGGGTCAGCGCGCTCGAAGTTGGGATGATTGGTGATGATGTAGATGTTGGGGTCGTTGGCCAGCGGCAATGCGGAGAAGTCGGGCATCTCTCCGATCGTGGACGCTGCTAACGTCTCGGCCCAGTCGGGCAGGGCGCCGTCCGGAGCGACGAGGTCGGCCAGGGCCGGATCCACCTCCGACAGTCCGGCGGCTGCCAGTTCGCGCAGGCTGCCCCGGGACGGAAGCAACGGTTCTCCGGCGGCGCCGTAACAGTGCGGAACGATGGTGGCGACGTGGTCGAGCAGCTCGGCGATGTAGTGCGCGACGAGGTCGACGCGCAGCGGCGTCTGCTCGACGAGTTCGAGCGTCAACTCCTCCTCGATCGCGCCGACGGTGCGGTTCTTCAGGTCCTCGAGCGGCGTCTGCATCTGCTGAAGCGCGGCGACCAGTTTCGGTCCCAATTGTCGCAATCGCACTGCGGCGTCGGTGAACGCATCGTCGGCTTCGAGCCAGGCCATCGCCTCGGACGGCCAGAGGCCGATGCCGAAGCGAATGTCGGGGTCGGGCATTCGCGAGATATCGCGGTCGCGTCCCGCCTCGACGAAGGTTCCCCGCGCGGGCATGAAGATGCCGTGACGCTGCGGAACTGTGGTGGTGTCGGCCTCAGTAGCCGGCATGTCGATCCACGATGTCGCGCAGCGGTTCGTTGTCGATGAAGCGGCGCAGGTTATCGGCGAACCGGTAAGCGGCCTTGCCGAAGTAGTTGGGCTGCAGTCCACTGTTATGTGGAGTGATGAACAGGCTGGGGACGCTCCACAGGGGATGTCCGTCGGGCAAGGGCTCGGGCGCGGTGACGTCGGTGTAGGAGGCGCGCAAGCGGCCGCTGTTCAAGGCTTCGACCTGGGCGTCCCAGTCGACCACTTCGCCGCGGGCGATATTGATCAGCGCTGCGCCGGGTTTCATCGCGGCCAATTCCGGTTCACCGATGAGGTGGTGGGTGTCATCAGTCAGCGGAACGGCGAGCACGACGTAGTCGGACTCGCTGAGCACGTCGTTGAGTCGTTCGGGCGGCCAGACGTAGGCGACCGACTGGGGCGCATCGTCGGGCGGCGTGCCGTCGCCGGAGGCTCTCCGCCTGATGCCGACGACTCGAGCGCCGAAGGCGTCGCAGAATCTCGCGATCTCGGAGCCAATCGCGCCGTAGCCGATGATGCCGACGGTGGCTCCCTCCAGGGTCTGTGGATCTGAGCGAGCCCAGGTGCCCTGGCGGTGCGCTTCGATCAGTCTGATCATCTGCTTGGCGTCCATCAGCATGAAGGCGAGCACCCACTCGCCGATCACGCGGGCTGCCAGACCGGGCATCTTGGTGATTGTGACGTCTTCGCCGATGGGCTGATCGAGGATCTGGTTGGCGCCCGCGGAGGCCAGAGCGATCCATTCCAGGGCCGAGGCATTGGCGGCCAGATCGCCGCTGAAGAAGGTGAACCAGACCCGGTCGCGCTCCTGGATTTCGGTGGCTTCCTCAAGCGCGGCGCGCACGTCGACCTGGGCATGATCGGAACCGCGCATGTAGCGGACCAGATTCTGCGAGACGTTGTGGATCTCGATGCGCGGGTCGACGGCGCGAATGACATCGAGGGCTGGATCGGGTACTGGCAAGAAGTTGGCGATATGAATCGTGTCCATGAACTCAGAATACGTCGTGTACCGATAAGCTGGCTCCATGCCGGAATCACAACAAACATTTCGCCTGACATGCGAGGACGCGGAAACGACCCGCGCCGTCGGCGCGGCGGTCGGGCGTACTGCCCCGGCGGGAACGGTCGTCCTGCTCCAGGGAGATCTGGGGGCGGGGAAGACCGTGTTCGCCCAGGGCGTCGGACGCGGTCTGGAAACGCCGACCACGGTGAACTCGCCCACGTTCGTCCTGATGAACGAACACCTGGGCGGGCGGCTGCCGATGCGGCATGCCGATTTGTACCGGCTCGACGATCTTGAGCTGATTGCCGAACTGGGCCTCGACCAGGCGGCGCTGGGCGGCGTCCTGCTGGTGGAGTGGCCGGAAAGAGGTC